>CAYZLR010000031.1:0-35084 GCA_964479275.1 uncultured Caulobacterales bacterium | reverse complement strand
CCGTATGATCTCAAGACGACTGGCTAAATATTAGTTTTGAATCGGACTCTTAGGGATCTATGCTCATAATAGAAAATAGTTTTTGGTAATAATTGATGCAATTTTATTTCAAAGAAAAATTTCAACAGTCATTGAATCTGTTATCTCGCAATCAGAGTTATCGATTTTGGTTATTTCAGATCGTGGGATGGATCGGGCTATGCGTCGTCACTTTTTTAAGTTTGACGCTGTGGTATAACGCGCCTGAGTGGTCCTATGTGGCGCATACGATTGTTCAGGCCATTCTGGGTATGGGGCTGACTATTCCAGTACGTATGATATATCGCGCTATCTGGGAGAAACGCTCGTTATACCGTTTAAGTGTGAGCATTATAGTCGTCATTGTCGGGGCATTATTGTGGACACTAGTCAGGATGATTGCCTACCAGTTTATTGTTACAGAAGAGCATTTGTGGGTTGATTTTGGTGGTTGGTATTTTGGATCGTTTATGGTTTTTGCCAGTTGGTCTTCAATTTATTATGGCGTGAAATATTATCAGCTTTTGAATGAAGAACATTTAAAGCGCCTTACAGCTGAGGCACACTCAAAAGAAGCACAATTGAAAATGTTGCGTTATCAAATTAATCCGCATTTTCTTTTTAATACTTTAAATTCAGTATCTGCACTGATCAAAACTGAGCGCAGTGAGCAAGCAAGGCAAATGGTATCTCAATTGAGCGTATTTTTACGCTATTCTCTAGATACTGACCCTGCTCTTCGCGTAAGTTTGGATCGAGAATTGGAAATGTTAATGCAATATCTCAATGTGGAGAAAGCAAGATATGGTGAACGATTAAAGTTAGAGTATATAGTTGATGATCATGCCAAAATGGGCTTGCTGCCAAGTATGCTTTTGCAACCTCTTTATGAAAATGCTTTAAAATATGCGCTCATAAATAAAAAGGAAAATGGGATACTGTCTCTTAAAATTAGTCTTGTCGATGCAAAGATGCAGATTCTGTTATCAGATAACGGCCCCGGTATGTCTCCCGATATGCTTGCTGCATTTAATGATGGTCATAGCGTGGGGCGTGGTTTAGGATTGAGAAATACATATGAGCGTTTATTGTCTCAATATGATGAAAATTTCTCGTTTACTTTATCATTACAGGAACCATCCGGATTGGTTGTCAAAATAGAAATTCCTTTTGAAACTGAAGAAATCGGGACAAAAAAAACGAAGTCATTAGGAATATTAACGAATGGTAAAAACAGTAATTGTTGATGATGAGCCATTAGCCGTTGAATTCTTGTCGGCAATTTTAAAGGAGGTTCCATCAATTGAAATTGTTGCTGAGTGTGCTGATGGTGCCAGCGCTGTTGAGGCTGTGCTCTTACACGAGGCAGAATTACTGTTCCTAGATATACAAATGCCGGACATGAATGGCTTTGATGTCATACGGGCCTTGCAAACTGACTTATTCCCAATGGTTATTTTTACAACAGCCCACGCTGAATATGCGATTGATGCATTTGGTGTCAATGCGGTCGATTACGTCTTAAAACCGCTAGAAGACGTCAGGGTGCAACAGGCTGCAAAAAAAGCAATCGAACAAAAAGATTTCTTCCGACAAAAAGAAAGTCGCAAGCCGGAAATGATGAAAATGCTAGAAGTCATTTCTGAAAGAGTGTCAGGTGATATAAAGACTCAAACGCAACCTAAAGAGGATATTTTTCACGATGAGCAGCAATCGTTGGTGCTATCAATAAAAGATCATGGCAAAGTAACGATGGTTTTGAAATCTGACATTCGATGGTTCGAAGCGGCTGGTGATTACATATGCGTACACACCGATAAAATGAGCTACACAATGCGTAGCACAATGAAAGACATTGAGCGTAAATTAAACCCGGATATTTTTTGTCGTATTCATCGATCAACTATTGTTAATCAGAGCTTTGTAAGAGAGATTAAATCTTTGCCAAAAGGCGAGGCTATTGTGACGCTGGATAATAAAGAAATGTTGAAAGTCAGCCGAAATTACCGCACCGCACTTCAGCATTTTATCGCATAATCGAAAGCCTAATTTTTCTCGTTGCCATGCTTATTTCTTTGAGGGTGGGGGGGGTAAAGAGGGTTAAACCTAAAAATTCCCATTTATCGCATTGGTGACTCTTCTTGTCTCATTTCTGTTGTTTTTGCTCGCGAAATTGCGAGCTTATATCCTGAAAAAATGTCATTTAAGTGCTGAGTTGGGTTTGGCAGAGCCGCTTCTTGAGGCTTAGGTGACTATTTGGGCAACTACCTTTTGGGAGGTAATATTATGAAAAATAAAAGTACACATTTCAGCGGATCTAACCATGTGCGATTAGGGTCTGTTTCCATAATATCGTTAATGATGGCTATGCCTGGGCAGACCGTTTTTGCTCAGGATGACACCTCTGATACAGATGATGAAATTGTTGTTACGGTTGAGCGGCGTGCGCAATCATTGCAGGATTACGCCGGTACTGCCGCTGTATTGCAGGGTGAAGATCTCAAGCTGCAAGGCTTACAAAATATTACTGATTTGAATGGCCGTGTTCCGGGTCTGCAAATCGCCAATAATCAAGGCAATATTGAGATTTTTATTCGCGGTGTAGGGTCTTCCAATAATACGGAATTGGGCGATCCTGCAGCGGCGACGCACTTGAATGGTATTTATGTGCCGCGTCCATCGGGTTTTGGGGCTGCTTTTTTCGACATTGAACGCGTTGAGGTCAATGTTGGCCCACAAGGTACATTGCGGGGGCGCAATGCGACCGCGGGTTCTGTTAATATTATTCCATGGCAACCGGGGCTTGGTATTTTCAATGGCTCCCTAGAAGCTTCTTACGGGAATTTCGGCGAGTACACGGTTGAGGGGGTGGTAAATGTGCCTGTTGGCGAAAACATCGCGGTTCGTGCGGCGGGCTTTATTCGTGAACATGATAGCCGTCTAACAAACGTAACTCCGTGTAGCGCTGAGTTGGGCTTATCGATTTCGACATGTGAAGCGGAAGGCATTGGTGTTGCCGAAGCTGCGCAGGATATTGGGCTTCGCGGCGCCGTGTTATTCAAGCCAACTGAAAGGCTCAAAGTCACATTGACTGGCGATTACATTTCGCAAGCGGGGAGCGGTTTCACCGGTGTGAATTTTGCTAATCCACTGGGCAATGGAATTGACCCAGACACCATTGAGAACCCAAGAGAAGTTTTTGGACGCGCGTTCACGCCGGACGAAAACACAGATCATTGGGGGATCAAAGGCCAGATCGATTATGATGGCGATGGTTGGAACATTGAATATATCGGGTCATATCGTGATCTTGTTTATGACTATGAATTCGTAACACCTGCTGGGCCTAATTTTGATGGTGCGTTGGAGTTGCTTCAACCATTTGGCCCGACCTTCGATAATTTCTCGCGGGTACGCTTCATTACAGACTCAGAGTCAATCGTGCAAGAATTACGCATTTACTCAGATGATGATACGCAGTTGCAGTGGACAGCCGGTGCGTTCTATTTCAAGGAACAGCAACGGACTTTCCTAGGCACAACAGGGGATAGAAACCCCTTCTTTACCGGTGTTGAGTTTAATCAAGATACAGATACAGATAGTTTCTCATTCTATGCTGATGCCACTTATTCTCTTACGGACAAACTTCGTTTGACCGGTGGGATCCGCTATACCAATGACGACAAAGAGCGCTTCGGTGTTAATGCACGTTATCAGTTTATTACGGGTGGTGCGGCTTTTGCCCCAATCGGTATCGGACATGGTACAGAAGGGTTTGAATTTGCCGCATTTGATCGAACTATCTTTAATCCAGATGTAGACGGTAGCGGAGATCTCAGCGATGCTGAAGTATTGGATTTCTTCTTTGACGGAGTAAACCAATTTGGTGCTCGTGATGGCCTGGATGATATCTTCTCAAGCCGTCAGATTACACCTGGTGACGCGCCGCCTGAAGGTCGAGCCGTCTGCGCCAATTTTGCGACGTCCGGTCCTTGCCCGATCGATGGAGTTGCTCCGTTTTTTGATGAGCCTCCTATACAACCAGCCTCGATTGATGGGTTGATTTCATTTGCCGTTTTAGGCGGGAATTCAATCGCGTTGCAAAATGGTTCTCTTGATAACGATTTTGTCGATTGGCGTGCACGTGTTGAATATGACATCACGGAGAATAATCTAGTTTATGCTCTGGTTTCAACGGGCAACAAATCTGGTGGGTTTAACGACAATGTTCCCGGAACGGAAGGGCTCGGTATTGCAAGTCCTGTGGCCAGTGCACCCGCTGCATTTGATACAGACACGTTGGCGCCAACCTTTGGTCCCGAAACACTTACGCTGTTCGAATTGGGGACAAAAAATGAGTTCGATTTGGGTGAGGTTGGAGTCACATTGAACGCGTCAGCATTTTATTATGATTATGATGATTTGCAGCTCACGACATTGACATCCGTTGCGCAAATTCTGGATTTTACAGGTATCGAGGTTGCCGATGACGTTATCGCTGATGGTGGTCTTGGTGGACAAATTGTTGCTTTTAATTTCAATGCCTCTGATGCGGAGATTTATGGTGCCCAATTTGAAGGCGGCTTGCAACTACCTGGCGATTTAAATTTGAATGCGACGTTACTCTGGTTACCAGAGGCGCGGGTTGTGAACTCTATTGAAATTCAGGACTCACGATTCCAGGCTGATGTTGATCCTGCTAATGCGATTAATCGTTCGATCGAAGGCAATCGCCTCATTCGTACGCCCGAGGTACAGATCAATGGGTCAATATCCAAGGCCATCACTACTGACTATGGTCAGTTTGATGGGATTGTATCGTTCGGTTATCGCTCGTCACAGCGCCAAACTATTTTCAACGGTATAGACTTTAATAATCCTGATAATCCAGAAGCGCGCCTCGATGATCTTGTTGATGGCTACATAACGATTGATGCAGGTGTCGGGTTTACCTACGGATCCGAAGATAAGTACCGTATCGAAGGGTATGTCAGTAACTTGACCAATGCTCAAGAATCCCAGGCGATTATTATCACGCAGTTTGATAATACCCGCTTCTTTAATACACCTCGTCTCTATGGTGTGCGCGCACGCGCGAAATTCTAGAGAAAAGTTCTGGCAACCGGCAATCGGGGTTCTATACTCTGATTGCCTTTGGTTGGATTACTTTGCTCTATCTTTATTGTCATTTGTGACTTCCTGTCATTACTTTAGTGTTGAGATCGTTATGCCCTTTTCTTCTCGAATTGTTGGAACCTTTTTTTGTATCGTTTTTGCTTTGTTCTCCCTCTCTACTCTAGCTGAGGAGAAAGGTGATCCCAACATATGGCCAAAAGTGAAAAGCCCATATGCCAATGATGCACAAGTTGAAAAGCGAATCGATGATATTTTGTCTGAAATGTCATTAAAGCAAAAAGTAGGACAGATTATTCAGGCAGAAATTAAATCCATTTCGCCCTCAGATGCAAAAAAATATCATATCGGATCTGTTTTGAATGGTGGTGGTTCGTGGCCTACAGCTAAGGCTGATGGTCCAAGGCTTGGGTGGGTTGCGTTGGCTGATTTATTTTATGACTCATCAACGAAAACAAAAAAAGGCACAGTTATTCCTATTTTGTGGGGTACGGATGCAGTGCATGGACATAATAATGTGATGGGAGCTACGTTGTTTCCGCACAATATTGGCTTGGGAGCGATGCATGACCCTGCGATGATGTATGATATTGGGGCTGTGACTGCACGCGAAGTTGCCGCAACTGGCATTCCATGGACATTTGCCCCAACAGTTGCTGTTGCACGTGATGATCGGTGGGGGCGCACTTATGAAAGTTACTCGGAAGATCCAAAATTGGTCTCCGATTATGCAAAAGAAATGATCGTGGGATTACAGGGGCATCCGGCTTTGGGTAATGCATTTGGGCCTGATAAAATCATTGCAACGTCTAAACACTTTATCGGTGATGGCGGAACAGAGCGCGGCGATGATCAGGGGGATACAATTGTTACCGAGCAAGAGCTTCGTGAAATTCATGGGCCAGGTCATATCACGGCTCTAGCGGTTGGGGTGCAGACTGTGATGGCAACATTCAATAGCTGGAATGGTACGAAAACTCACGGGAATAAGTATTTGCTAAACGATGTGTTGAAAGCACGGATGGGATTTGATGGTCTTGTTGTTGGGGATTGGAATGGTCACGAGCAAATTCCAGGGTGCAGCGTCAGTAATTGTGCCCAAGTGATTAACGCTGGTGTTGATTTGGTAATGGTGCCAACAAACTGGAAAGATTTTTACAAATTAACATTACGTCACGTCAGAAAAGGGCGCATCAGTCAAAAACGTTTGGACGATGCGGTACGACGCGTTTTACGTGTGAAAATGCGCGCTGGGTTATTTGATAAAGGAAAACCCTCAAAGCAGTTGCTGACAGGTCGTTTCGAGCTTATTGGGCATAAAGATCATCGTGCAATTGCCCGCAAGGCGGTGCGCAAATCATTAGTTCTATTGAAAAACGATGATGTGCTGCCATTGAATCCGACGCAAAATATTCTAATTGCCGGGGCTGGCGCTGATAATCTTCCCATGCAAGCAGGGGGTTGGTCGCTGCGTTGGCAGGGGCGCGAAAATAAGCAAAGTGAGTTCCCCGGTGCAACCTCAATTTTTGCGGGGATCAAAGAGCATGTTGAACAGTCTGGCGGCCGGGTTACCTTAAGCAAAAATGGTGACTATGAAGCCAAACCAGATATTGCAATTGTGGTCTTTGGGGAAACGCCCTACGCAGAATTTGAAGGTGATCTGGAGCAGGGGGTTGATTTTAAAGATGAACGTGCTCTTAAAATATTAAAATCCCTACAGAAAGCGGACATCCCCACGGTTGCGGTTTTTCTTTCGGGCAGACCAATGTGGGTTGCCCCTGAAATGGATGCTGCAGATGCCTTCGTAGCTGCGTGGTTTCCGGGTACTGAAGGTGGCGGCGTCGCAGATGTCCTGTTTGCGGATAAAACGGGTCAAATTCGTCATAATTTTTCTGGAAAATTGTCTTTTAGTTGGCCTGGTACCCCCGAGCAGCAACCAATAAATGTTGGTGATGAAGACTATAATCCGGGATTTCCATATGGTTTTGGGTTACGTTATCCGGTATCTGAAGGGCAATAAGGGAACACATTATAATGGCACTTGGTAATATCGATCTCATTATTGTTGGCCTATATGCATTGTCATTGTTTCTAATTGCGATCTGGGTTTCGCGCGAGCCTAATAATACAGCAAAAAATACTGAAGATTATTTCTTGGCGGGGCGCGCCTTGCCATGGTGGGCGATCGGCGCATCTTTGATTGCGTCCAATATTTCTGCAGAACAAATTATTGGGCAGTCGGGTCAAGGGTATGCAGTCGGGATTGCTATCGCAGCCTATGAATGGCAAGCCGCTCTCGTGTTATTGATTGTTGCAAAATGGTTTTTGCCAATCTTCCTTAAGCGGCAAATTTATACAATGCCTCAATTTCTTGATCAGCGCTTTGGAAGCGGTGTTAAGTCCTTAATGTCTGTATACTGGATTGTACTTTATACTGCCGTGAATTTGACCACTGTTTTATGGCTCGGTGGACTCGCCATGAATTCCCTTACAGGCTGGTCGGTTATGATGTGCATGGTCGCGCTGGGAGTTTTTGCCGCTGCTTATTCTTTATATGGCGGGTTAAAGGCTGTTGCCTTGACCGACATTATTCAGGTGGTGATCTTGATTTTTGGAGGTGTTGCCATAACCTGGATCGCACTGTCTCATCTCGGGCAAGATGCGGGTGCTATTGGTGGTTTCGTCAAAATATATGAAGAGTTACCGGGCCATTTTAAAATGATCTTGGATAAGGATCACCCTAGCTATGTGGATTTGCCTGGTATCTGGACGATACTGGGCGGGTTATGGGTTTTGCATTTTTCCTATTGGGGATTTAATCAATATATTATCCAACGAGCTTTGGGTGCGGAGAGCTTAGCGGAGGCTCAAAAAGGCCTTGCTTTTGCGGCATTTCTAAAACTTTTTATTCCCCTGATCGTTGTTATTCCCGGGATCGCTGCAGTTATGCTTGCCAGTCAGGGGGCACTTGACGGTGCTGCATTGGCCGAAAAATCTGACCGTACTTATGGTGAGTTAATGCGCTTTGCACCTGTTGGTTTGCGCGGTCTTGTCTTTGCTGCGCTGATTGCAGCCGTGGTGTCTTCTCTCGCCTCAATGATGAATTCGATTTCGACAATTTTTACATTGGACGTTTATAAATCGATCGTGTCATCGCGTGATGAACAACATTATGTTCGGGTTGGTAGGGTTTCAGCCTTTGTTGCCTTGATCAGCGCTCTGGTTCTGGCAGAACCCTTTATTGGTGGATTTGAGAGTGGCTTTCAAGCTGTGCAGGAATATTCTGGATTTATTGCTCCGGGTGTGGTTGCCGTTTTTCTGTTGGGATTTTTCAGTAAACGTATGAATTCAGTCGGTGCTTTCGTCGCGCTATTTACCTCTATTGCTGCCAATATTGCGCTTAAATTTGGCGTGCCGGATATACCGTTCATCATCCGCATCTGGTTTGTTTTCATGGCGTGTATGGTGGCAGCTTGGGTGGCCTCTGGACTGATCAAACAAGTTGATCAACAAGGAATGACAACAGGTGATGCGTCTTATAAAACTTCGGTGTTGTTCAACTTTCTGGCAATCATCGTGATTGTACTCTTAATAGGGTTGTATGTCGTATTTTGGTAGTATCAATTTCAGTTGTTATCGCCACTAAAGTATATTGCCTTCAGCAGGTAAAGGTTGCACGCGGAGAATACGTAAACACAAAACTCGAGCCAGTGACCTGGTTTTAATTGGTCGCGACTAGCCCTAAGGTAGAATGCAAAATGCGCTGAGTGCTGATTTTTAGCAGCCTTTATTATTCTCGACCACTTTAGCATTTTTTTTGGATTACCGCCCAGGCAACATTGATACTTAATTTATCAGATTCACAATAGGGGTTTGTGTGCATTTTCCTAAATTATGAATTTGTCCGTATAGGGTGTGACCAACAAAATAAACTGCGCCGTCGGGTACTGTTGTTCCTTGAGGAATTTTCCAAGTTAGTGTTTCTTGTCCAGCCGCGTCTTTAGCTGGCATCATCACCACATGGCCAGTATCACGAAAGCCCATACAATCACCGCCAAGATCGCCAGCCCCCTTATCATCTTGTACGCCGGGATCTCCAACTTCCAGACCCCAGTGGATCATATAGGCGGTGATGCCGGCTTCCGCCTCATTGAGTCTTTGGCCGTTTTCGTCAACGGCCGGTCTTATGCTTAAAATGCCGCCAATAGTCGGGCCAGGATCAGTGTCGGTAAAAGATAATGATCCATATTCGGGACCATAATGAGGAGAGGGCGGCGCCGGATAACGATCCGCAGTGATTGGAGTTTTATTGAGGATTGCTTTTTGCTCAGGGGTTAAGCGATTCAATTGACGGCTCGCATTTTCAGGGGGTGTGTGTTGGTCGTGATTTTGCGTATGGGGTTCAATCTGGCTTTCACTGGAAGCCGTTCGCGTTTGAGTTTGCTCCTCCAATTGTATAGATGCGCAGCCTATGAGAGCTAAACTGGATGCTGCGTAAACGACGGCGCGGTATGCGATCAAAGATGATTTTTTCATGGTTTATTTTCCTCAAAGAGGTTTTGTGAATTTTTTGCCTGACGATCTGTGATGACCAGATCATCAGTATGAATGACAGATGGACGACGATGATATCCTAAAATGGCTTCGATGTCTTTTGATTGTACCCCTTTTATGGAGTCAACTTCTTGGGACTCATAGGCCGCAAGTCCAAGTGCAATTGGCCGATTGTCGGGGGCATGAACGCTTACAAGGTCACCGCGCTGAAACTGCCCGTTAATATTTGTGATACCAGCAGGAAGCAAACTCGATCCATTTAAGACAGCTTTTGTGGCTCCGGTATCAATGTAAATTTCGCCAACAGGCTTTTGTCGCCCTGCAATCCATTGTTGTCGTGCGGTCAGGGCTTTGACAGCGGGTGGAAATAAAGTTGATTTTTGTGTCCCATATAAAATTGTTTTGAGCGGTGAGTGATCATTCGTGCGTCCATTGGCGATGATAACATGAGAACCAGCATTAGTGGCAATGCGTGCGGCCGATAATTTTGTAATCATCCCGCCCGAACCCACGCCCATAATTGCATTTGGACCTGCAGCATAGTTTTCAATTTCTTTCGTAATCGCGGGGATATAGGGCAAATGTTTTGCTGTCGGCTTTTCATTCGGGTTGGCAGTGTAAAGGCCATCAATATCAGATAACAGGATGAGTAAATCTGCACCCATCATTTGTGCGGTATGTGCGGCCAAACGATCATTGTCGCCATAACGGATTTCTGTAGTGGCGATGGTATCATTTTCATTGACAAGTGGGATCACTCCCAGTGAGAGGAGTGTTTCTATAGTGGCTCTAGCGTTTAGATATCGCTTGCGATTTTCTGTATCTTCCAAAGTCAGAAGGATTTGGGCCACCCGCAAAGAGGCGCTTGATAAAACTGACTGCCATGCTGTCGTTAGTGGTGTTTGGCCTGTCGCGGCAGCCGCTTGCTTTTCGTCAAGGCGCAATGGCGGCTGTATTCCCAATACGGCGCGTCCAAGGGCGATGGCCCCAGAGGAGACGAGAATCACATCTTTACCTTGTTCGCGCATTTCTGTGATGTCTTTTGCATACCGAGACAAATGTTCTCTCTGTACTGTTCCATCGGGCTGACACAAGAGCGATGATCCCACCTTTAGGACTACGCGTTGACTGTTTGCCAATACATCGGAGGAAAAGTTTTTATCATTTTTTTTCAATGAGTTGGACCTGCTATTTTATGCAAAAATTTAACTTTTTTGGCACCTTGAGAAATGTCGTTTGTAAACCAACTCTTTTGAAAATTCTATAATAACCATTTCGCGTTGATTTTCATCAAGGCTAACATCTGGAGCCGTAATGTATATTTCAACGAGACGAAATGGCCTACAGTTTTCGCCAGTTTGAAAATATCTTGACCTAGCAAGCTTTTGTGCGCACACAAAGCCTGATCAAATTCACAGTTCCAATTTAGAAAAATTAAAAAAAGGACGTTAAGTCATGCCGATTCAAGAAGCGAAATATATATGGCGTAATGGGGAGATGATCCCTTGGGAACAGGCGACAACCCATGTGTTGACCCATGCATTGCATTACGGCACGGGTGTTTTTGAAGGCATGCGCGCTTATAATACACCGCATAAAGGTGTTTGTGTTTTTCGCAATCGCGAACATATTGAGCGATTACATTTTTCAGCCAAGGTCTATCAAATTGATATGCATTATGACGTCGCCACACTCATGGAAGTGTGCCGTAAAGTTGTACGTGATAATGATTTGGAGTCTGCTTATTTGCGACCTCTGGCCTATTTGGGTTACGGGGAAATGGGGCCATCCTCCATGGATTGTAAAACGGATCTCATTATCGCTGCTTTTCCATGGGGGGCTTACTTGGGAAAAGAGGGATTAAAAAACGGAATCGATGTCGCAATCTCGAGTTGGCGAAGATTGGCACCGGGAACAGTGCCCGCAGGCGTAAAGGCAGCAGGGAATTATCTTTCAAGCCGATTGATTAGTATGGAGGCCAAGCAAAACGGATTTGCGGAAGGAATCGGTCTTGCCCATGATGGCACCGTGAGCGAAGGAGCAGGCGAGAATCTCTTTGTCGTTCATCAGGGAAGAATAATAACGCCGCCCACAGCCGCTTCTATTCTTGCGGGCATTACCCGTGACAGCGTTGTGACCCTGGCCAAAAAGCTTGGTTATGAGGTGGTGGAACAGGCTATGCCCCGAGAATTACTATACGCGGCAGATGAGATTTTCCTCACAGGTACGGCCGCGGAGATTACCCCTGTAAAATCCATAGATCGAATAGCCGTAGGCAATGGTAAGCGTCCGGTTACGAGCGCTTTGCAAAATGCTTTTTTTGGTATTTTCTCAGGCGAGACTGAAGATGAATGGGGTTGGTTGGATCCCGTGTCTCCATAAGGCTTTGCTCAATATCTGGATTATGAAATTTACTAGATATAGGGGTTAACTCAAAGCGAAGGCACATTTTGTGCTGCATTATCTTTTGGCAATTTTTCGTTAAATGCTGTATATTTAGATTTAAGCTATTGATTTTTCGCCCTAAACCAATTCCAATGGGTAAAGAATCGAGCCACAATTTATGTAACTCGCATGAGTAATAGAATATTCCAGCTGAACCTGGCTGATTAAGATTCTGCTGGTTAGTAGTGAATGATCAAGCTGTGTCGAATCAGTGAAAATCATATCGCAATCAAAAAATCAGATCGCAAATAAGGAGAGACTGATGAGCAAGAGAGACGACTTAATCGCAAAATATGCTGAAGATATGAAAGATAAAATGGGCATGACTCCTGATATGGATTTGCTGACCAAAGTGACAATCGGTCTTGGCCCTTCAATCTATAACAAAGATAGCTCAACAGTTTCCGGGACTGACCAATCTGAACTTGATACGGTGAAAAACAATTACCTAATCAAGAAACTGGGTCTGACCGATGGACCTGAACTCGATAGCGCCATTAAGTCAGTGATGGAAAAATATGGCATGTCCAATCGCAACAAATACCGTGCGGTTGTTTATTACATGTTATGTCAACTCTTTAATAAAGAGAGCATTTATAGCTAGTTCTTGTCTTTAATAGTTGATTGTAAAATTCAAAACCGGTTTGTCCTTATGGACAAACCGGTTTTTTTTGGCTTCTCATGTTAATGGTGATGACTTCTTTTTGTGCAGGTTTAAATTCCGGGCCGGACACCTCTCGTCACGCTTTGACCTGCAATGCTTTGATGGTTTGGCTGGATTGCACCGGCAGCTCCTAATTGATTAAGGGCATGTTGTCGAAAGGGCCATTTTTGTGCTTCACTAAGATGCATAAAGATCGGGCGTTTTACATTTCTCAAAGCCTGTTGTTGATTGCCGTTCATTTGTTGCCATTGTTGGCGACGCTGATTGCGATAATAAGCTCGTTCGGCAGGATTAGCACCGCTATATAGGCGCGCGGTTTGCTGCTCAATATTCGTGCTTTGCGCATATCGGAGTGAACGTTCGTAAAAATCAGCGGCTAATCGGTCGACAATGATACGATCGCTATGGCCCATTTGGCCCCAAATCTGTTCATTTAAAGAGTAGACTTGCTGTTGGTAAGTCCGTTGGGGATGGGATTGGGCATAGGTTTGTGCCTGTGAGGATTGCACTCCTTGTTCAAACCCAATCGAACTGAACAAAGTAAAACCAAAGACAAATCCCGCTATAAGCGATTTACGCAACATTGACGATTTCCGATACTCTACTAACTAATCAAAATGTCGGTAATCATGTTGCCCCAAATTCAGCACCACCCCTCCGACAAAAAATAAGCTATCAGGTCGAAGTTGAATTCCGCTGAAAACAATGGGCAAAATTTGAACGATTGGCATTAACCATAAATCGTTGCTGTAATTTGCAATATGACTTGCAAGCACTTCAATGTTGGGTTATGTCACGCGCTCCAAAAGGTGTGTTTATCACCCTCAACTCTTAATGTGAGGCCTCATCATGGCAGTTCCAAAAAGTAAAATTACGCCGTCAAGGCGCGGTATGCGACGCAGCCATGACCGCATCACAACGACGGCATATATTGAAGACAAAGAGTCTGGCGAGCTTCGTCGGCCCCATCATATAGACCTGAAGACAGGTAAATATAATGGACGTCAGGTCTTGGAACCTAAAGACGATTAATCGGTCTTTGAACTCCTAGCAATTTATATGTTAAACCGGTTTTGCATTATGCAAGGCCGGTTTTTCGTATTTTGGGTGAGTGGGAGCCCAAACCTGACAAATCTCTAAAACCAATCGGATCGCAATCTTATTGTCGCAGTCGTGTATTTGAGCAGAGTACCGCGAAGGGCCCAATAGGGCTGTCATTCAGCTCTAAATTGCGCCTAAAACCATTAATTTGCTTTTGTGGGATAATGAAGACTATAATCTCTCCTTATGAGGGACTGAGAAAGCATGTTTTCTAGACAGTCTGGAGGGGTTTATACGATGAGTGTTCTAATGGCACGATTGATGGGATTATTCACAAAATTTCGTCTGGTCTTTGTGATGAGCGGCGTTTTACTCTTCTTATCGGGCTGTGAGACAGTACCAAGCCGACAGCAGGCTTATGCTGCTTGTGATAATAATGTTGGAATTTGTTATCGCAATTGTGAAGCTTATGAAGGAACAGATGACTACGGAACCTGCCAAGCGAGCTGCGAACGCGAGGCCAGTGCCTGTTTTGAGCAAGCCAATAATACTTTTAATACCTATAATAATGCTGCTTCATCCTCGTTTTACTTGACGCCTTGGATTGGGTCTTATTGTGCATGGTATCCTGATCGTGGATTTGTTTCTCGCTATGGGGCTTTCAATCGCGGTCATTTGGGGTATGCCAATAGCGGATATTTTCCAGGTAGACGGTATCGCAGCGGTAATCGTTATGATCCTTATTATGATGATTATTTCGAGCGTCGCAAACGTCGTGATCAAGGTCAGCGGCGTAGACGTAATCGTGATCGTTTCGATAGTGATCGTGGTGCTGATGATAATGGAGATCGCGCGGATCGTCGCAGGCCCCGCGGTGATAGAAATAGAAGGGGCCGCAACACAGGCGAGCGCGCAACCCCGCCGCCCAGACGAAAACGCCCCACCGGTGTTCGCTCTGATGGTCAGCGTCCAACCTCTCCGCCCAGACGCGGGGAAAGAGTTTCCCCAAACCCACGGCCAAATGGTCCCGCAAGCAGCGCACCAACACGGACGCCACGCGCTGGCGGTGGGCGCGCCGGGGCCAGACCGCCAGCAAATCGGCCGCTAGCAAATCGACCGCCATCCTCTAGGTCACCAAAATCTAGGTCACCAAAATCCAAGCCGCCGACTTCAAAGCCTCCTAAATCGCGCCCCCCCAGATCGTCCTCGCGGCCAACATCGCGCCGACGATCACCGTCTAGAGAAGGGGCCAAGAGGCCAAGAATTAAACAGCCATAGGGGCATAGATGATAGTGTAATTTCAGTTCAATTTGATACGGTGAAAATTTCATCCAAAGCGAGCGTTTTGAATTCATAGAAGGCAATTTTTGAAGCTCAACCGGTGCTCAGTTGAACGCTAAAGGCTCAAATGCGCAGTTTTGTTGTGGTGATATTATATTAAGGGGTGTGGGATTAATCGACCATTTTTTGGTTGGCTTTATATCTGAGTGAGGCTTGATCACGCCAACAATCACCGCATCGGATGCTTTCACAAATCACAATAATATTGATGCATAACAGTTAAGGATCCGATTCAAAATTCGCTTCTGTCTGACGAAAACGGTTTTTTGATAACCAAAATTCCGCGTTTACCTTGTAAAGGATTGCTGGAAGCGCTGATAACCCTTTTGCAGGCGGCAAAAGTTGGGTTTTGAATTGGGCTCTAGGGGCAATTGGCTACTGGGTGTTGACTTAAGATGATCCTGAGGAGCGTTCAAGCATTTGCCAAACCTGAGTATCATTTTTGACGATGTCAGTTGTATGCTGTGAAAGATCATTAAAGGTGTTACATTTGCAAACTGTGTGTAAATCAATTTAATCTTTATCAACTTGGTTCTGATCAGAAAGTGCAACCCGTCGTGGCTTCTTCCAAATCTTCCAAAAAAGTAAAATCCGGTACGACTAAACCTATACGGAAAGTGAAAGCCTCGACAGTTAAACCGTTATCAAGTTCGTTTGAAAAATCATTACAGACTTCTCTTTCGGGCGTACTGAAACAAACACGCCGCGCTGTTGTCGATATTGGCTCAAACTCGGTGAGGTTGGTGATTTACGATGGTCCAGCCAGAGCCCCTTTGCCGATATGTAATGAAAAGGCGCTTTGTGGATTAGGGCGTGGGCTAAGCAAAAATGGTCGTTTGAATGAAAATGCGGTTAAGGATGCGCTTGATACGCTAATACGGTTTCGTGGATTGTTAGAAGCATATGATAATCCGCCCACCAGAGCGATAGCGACTGCGGCGGTGCGAGAGGCACAAGATGGTCATAGCTTTGTGAAAGCTGTGAAGAAAATTGGCTTTGATGTTGAGATTTTAAGCGGGGAAGATGAAGCGAAATATGCCGCGCTGGGTGTCCTGTCCTTTACCCCCTTAGCAACCGGTTTGGTTGGCGATATGGGGGGAGGTTCCCTTGAATTGAGCACCTTAAAAAACGGTCAGCAAGCGCAAAAAACGTCCCTCTCCATCGGCCCATTGCGATTGATGCAAGAGGCGGATCACGATCGCCAGAAAATGGGGAAGATTATTGATCAATCTTTTGATGAATTGGATTGGTTGAAACAAAAAAATCAGAGCACTTTGTATGCGGTAGGCGGGGCATGGCGCGCCATTGCGAAATTGCACATGGGTTTGCGTCATTATCCTTTATCTGTGTTGCATCATTATACGATGAGCCGGGAAGAGGTTGGTGAAATTTGTTCGCTAATCGAGCGTCAGAGCCGACGCTCTTTAGAAAACCTGCCGGGTATTCCTCGTCGCCGACTTGATACACTGCCTGTAGCTTCTTTGGTGCTGGACCGTCTGCTGACAAAGATGAATGCAAAACGGGTTCGGATTTCTGTGGGGGGAGTGCGCGAAGGGATTATTTTTAATGATCTTGATGAGACTGGACGTGGACAAGATCCGTTGATTGTTTCTGCGCGCTTTTTTGCAGAACAATTCTCGCCGGCACCAGATTATGGCCAACAAGCAATTACGCTGACGAAAGGGCTGTTTCCTAATGAAACCTACGAACGGGCGCGCTTGCGGGCAATGATCTGTTTGATGATGGATATTGGGGCCTATTTTCACCCTGATCACCGGGGCCATCAGGCGTTTGATATGGTTATTCGTGCGCCAACGATGGGGCTGACCCATGAAGAGCGTTTGATTGCGGCTCGCGCACTTTACCGTCGCTATAAGGGGTTTCGAGCAGAGGGGCCAAATGATCGCGCAATCTCTTTGCTCTCATGGGAAGATCAACATTATGCGATGGTTTTGGGGCTAGCACTACGGTTTATCGCAACATTTGCGCCAAAAGTGGTAAGCCCGTTAATACGTTGTAAATTCATGATCGATGAGGGCAAATTGATTTTTGTCGCACCTGCTGATCGCAAACCACTGATGGCAGATTTGCCCTTAAAGCGTCTCCAGTCGCTCGGGAATGTGATGGAGCTGGACGCGCAGATAGATTATGTGAAGTAACTCATCAAGAAGAAATGGAAAATGTCACTGCTGCGAGACGGAGTTTGCAATTTTGGATTTATTTTTTCGCAGATTCAGCTGCGCTTACCAAAAGGGTTTGAGGGGTTCCAGTTTGTGACGCAGCAATAATAGAGGATTGTGTGTTTTCAGTTTCGATCATATAGGCTTTGGCCCCGATTATCCCGGTGATCAGGACAATCGCAAAAAATTTGCGAGAGATATTTAAGAAAATTTGGCGACTATTCTTGCTCATCCAAATAATATGAATGAAAAACATTAAAATCCACTTTAACCAATATCTTCAATTGCCTCATTCGATGACAAAATGGTAAAGCAGCGATGCACTGGCAATTTCTAAAGCACCTCCCATCAAATGAAGTCAAGGAAGTGCTTTGGGTTATTGTTTCGCCGCATTTCGGGGCTCTCAACAGCTAGCCACTTGATCTGGAAATACTTTAATTTAAGGGAAATGATACTCGTGACGATTACACAAAGCCAGATATGGAACGACCTTAAAGCATCGGCCGTATCGATAAAGTCTCGTTCTATGGCAACATTGTTTGAGGATAATCCAGGACGAGGGACAGCCTTTGCGATTGAGTCGGCGGGACTTTATTTTGATTATTCAAAAAACCAGATCGACAATAACATTGTTGCGCAATTGTGTGCTCTGGCCAGAACTGCAGACTTGGAAGGGGCGCGGGATAGATTCCTGTCTGGGGAAGCCATCAACAAAACTGAAAATCGTGCTGTGTTGCATCCTGCATTGAGAGATTTTTCTCACCGCGCTTATTATGTGGATGGCGAGAATGTTGCCCGTGATGCGGTACATGTTCGGGAAAAAATGAAACGATTTTGCGATAGTATTCATGCCGATGATCGCCTTGGGGCAACGGGGAAACCTTTAACCACTGTTGTCAATATTGGTATTGGCGGGTCTGATCTGGGCCCTCAGATGGTTGTTGAGGCTTTGCGCCCTTACTGGCTTGCGGGACGGCGTGCTCATTTTATTTCAAATGTTGATGGCCAGCATTTGGGTGATTTGTTGGAAACGTTAGATCCGGAAACCACACTTTTTGTGGTTGCCTCCAAAACTTTTACCACCCAGGAAACAATGACAAACGCGAGGAGCGCCCGGCAATGGTTTTTAGAAAAAACCACCGGTATGTGTGAGCAAGGGGAAGCAATCTCCAAACATTTTATTGCCTTATCCACCAACATTCAAGCTGTTAAAGAATTTGGTATTGATGCGGATAATATGTTTGTCTTTTGGGATTGGGTCGGCGGGCGATATTCGCTCTGGTCGGCAATTGGCCTGTCGATTGCGCTGCAGATAGGATATACAAATTTTGAAGATATGTTGCGCGGGGCCCATCATATGGATGAGCATTTTCGCAGCGCGCCCCTTGAGCAAAATATGCCCGTTATGCATGGTTTAATGGGTATCTGGAATCGTAATTTTTTAAAAATGTCTTCCTATGCGGTTCTTCCTTATGATCAGCATTTACATCGCTTGGCCGCCTATCTCCAGCAAGCGGATATGGAGTCTAATGGCAAGTCGGTGCAAATGAATGGTGATGCAGTGGCTTGTGAGACAGGACCAGTTTTGTTTGGTGAACCAGGGACCAATGGTCAGCATGCTTTCTACCAACTTGTACATCAAGGCACAGATATTATTCCTGCAGATTTTATTGCCCCAGCATTGAGCCAAAACCCACTGAGCGATCATCATGAAAAATTGCTAGCAAATTTTCTTGCGCAACCGCGTGCTTTGATGCTCGGTAAAACGATTGATGAAGTGCGAAGCGAGTTGCGAGAAAAGCAAACCTCGCCAGAACGGATTGAGCAAATTGCGCCTCATAAGGTTTTTGAGGGGAATAGGCCCAGCAATTCAATCTTGATGGCACGCTTAACGCCGCAAACTTTGGGGGCGTTAATAGCGCTCTATGAGCATAAAATTTTCTGCCAAGGCATTATATGGAATATCAACTCATTTGACCAATGGGGCGTGGAATTGGGGAAGGTATTGGCTGCTGATATATTGCCCGACATCGCTGCGAGCGGTGTCGCGCGGCCATCGGCCACACGCTTTGACGGATCAACTAATGCATTATTGAATTGGATAAATGAGCGACGTGCTCAAGGATAAAGGGGTATCTTCAGGTTTCGTGATATTTTAATTAACCTAAATTCAATCTAGCTTGGACAAAATCATCTAAAACCAGTAAAGCGTCAGCAAGATTTATTGAATTGGATTGTGTGGCGACGGACGCCATGTAATGGAATTGATAGCTGTGACTATGTGATGGTGTTTGTCACCTGAAAGTGCTCAAAATTTTAGTGAGATTTTATGACCGAAATTACCCCTGAGATTGTTAGCGAGCATGGGCTCACAAGCGAGGAATATGAACGAATCCAAAAACACCTAAACCGTGAGCCGAACCTCTTGGAATTGGGTATTTTTTCGGTGATGTGGTCTGAGCATTGTTCTTATAAATCATCGCGTAGACATTTGGCGAAATTACCAACAAGTGCTCCCTGGGTGATTTGTGGTCCAGGTGAAAATGCTGGAGTCATTGATATTTCTATCCCAGATGAGGGCGGTGATGATGGTGGCGCTCATGGCGCAGAAGAAGCGCTTACCGCAATTTTTAAGATGGAAAGCCATAATCATCCAAGCTTTATCGAACCTTATCAAGGCGCGGCAACAGGTGTGGGCGGGATTATGCGCGATGTCTTTACGATGGGCGCACGCCCTGTTGCCAATTTAAATGCTCTTCGCTTCGGCGCGATTGATCATCCTAAAACAAAACATCTCGTTGGCGGTGTTGTTGCGGGGATTGGCGGCTATGGAAATTGCATGGGAGTCCCGACTGTTGGAGGGGAGACAAATTTTCACGCGGGCTATAATGAAAATATTCTGGTCAATGCGATGACCGTCGGGATCGCTCATAAAGATAAGATTTTTTATTCTGCAGCGCGCGGGAGTGGCAATCCTGTTGTTTATGTTGGATCGAAGACGGGGCGTGACGGCATTCACGGCGCCACGATGGCGAGCGCAGAGTTTGATGACGCATCAGAAGAAAAACGCCCAACGGTACAAGTTGGCGATCCGTTTACAGAGAAACTTTTACTGGAGGCGTGCCTTGAGTTAATGGCTTCTGATGCCATTATCGCCATTCAAGATATGGGTGCTGCGGGCCTTACGTCTTCATCCGTTGAGATGGCGGCTAAGGGAGCCGCTAATGGCGGTGGGGGATTTGATCTGGATTTAGATCAAGTTCCACAGCGTGAAGATCAAATGAGCGCCTATGAGATGATGCTATCGGAGTCTCAAGAGCGGATGTTGATGGTTTTAAAGCCAGGCCGCGAAGAAGATGCTCGAAAAATCTTTGAAAAATGGGGTGTTGATTTTGCCGTTATCGGTCAGACAACGGATACAGGGCGTTTGCGGATTTCCCATCTTGGCAGTTTGCAAGCTGATCTTCCGGTTGGGCCTTTAGCTGATGATGCCCCAAATTATGATCGCCCTTTTCAAATAGCAGAACCTCCTGAAGCGTTTGAAGATTGTGATGTGGAAATTGAAGAGTGCATTATTCGTCTAACGTTAGACGAGCAATCTGGCGCAGCTCCTGAAACGCTCGTTAAAACTATTATCGCTGACCATCTGTCTGGTTTTGAAAAAGTGGGCTACTCACTGGCGGAGCGTAACGTTGAAATTTATGCTCGCTCTAAGGCACAGTTTAACGATGCTGTTGATTTTGATGTGGCGAAAATAAATAGCGCAATAGAGAATTTAAAAACAACCAAAATTATTACCGCGGGTGATGTTGAAACGAATAAAGAGAAAGTCAATATTGCTGAGCAAGGCGGTGCACAAACTATTTTAACGACACTCTCCACGTTGATGATGTCACCGGATTTGTGCGCGCGGCGTTGGATTTGGGAGCAATATGATCATACCGTTATGGGAGATAGTGTTATCGTACCGGGCGGTGACGCTGCGATGGTGCGGGTGCATGACTCCAAACGGGGGCTAGCGGTCACAACCGATGTGACGCCGCGCTATGTTAAAGCGGACCCTGTTATGGGGGCCAAACAAGCGGTAGCCGAGACGTGGCGCAATATTTGTGCAACGGGGGCGAAGCCTCTGGCAATTACCAATTGTCTGAATTTTGGTAATCCTGAACGACCGGAAACGATGGGTCAATTTGTTGGCGCGATAGAGGGCATCTCGCAAGCTTGCAAAGCCCTCGACTACCCTGTCGTATCTGGAAACGTGTCTTTGTATAATGAAACCAATGGCAGTGCGATTCCGCCAACGCCAGCAATTGGCGGCGTAGGCGTTATTGCAGATGTGACCAAGTCGGCCCGAATCGGCGGGGCATTAAATGGGGATGAGTTGCTTGTATTGGGTATTACCAGAGGTGTGCTTGGTCAAAGCCTTTATTTAAGGGAGATTTTTAATCTCGAAGAGGGCGCGCCGCCACCAGTGGATTTGGATGCTGAACGTATTACTGGTGAATTGGTGCGTAAGCTGATTGATGAAGGACTTGTGACTGCATGCCATGATGTCGCTGACGGCGGGATATTAGTCGCTGCTGCTGAGATGGCGTTAGCTTGCGGAGAAGGGTTGGAGCTGAACACGCCAGTAAAAACAAGACGGGCGGCGTATTGGTTTGGTGAAGATCAGGGGCGTTATTTAATTGCGGCGACCCCCGGCGGTGCTGATACGCTCTTATTAAAGGCTGCTATGGCGGGGGTTCAAGCCAATCGTATCGGTCGTTTTGGTGGGCGCGATATTCGCCTTGACCCAAATGTTGATGCCAGTTCTACTCAGAAATCAAAAACAAAATATACAAGTGATATTTTATCACTACAAGCGTTGGACGATATATGGCAAGCAACATTGCCAACCCTGATGTCATCAAATGATAATGAATCGAGTACGGAGAAAAATCTTATGCCCATGGCTGCAGATGATATACAAAAAATGATTTTAGAGGCTTTGCCTGATGCGGAGATTGAGATTGAAGATTTAGCCGGTGATGGCGACCATTATCGTGCGCGCATTGTTTCAGCCGCCTTTGCAGGGAAATCACGTGTCAGGCAACACCAATTGGTTTATGCGGCTTTGAAGGGAAAAATGGGTGGAGAACTTCATGCGTTGGCATTGGAAACGAGCGCGCCAGAATAATAAACCCTATAATCGGAAATCTAGGGATCAAAAGGTATGATTTTAAATCAGGTCACAATTCCCTGTTTGGATTATGATCGTTCTGTTGCTTTTTATAAATCATTGGGTTTTGTGCAGATTGTTGACTCGCCGCCAAATTATGCGCGCTTTGAAACGCCATCTGGGGAAGGAGCAACATTTTCACTACATACAGTTGATAGAACCGCCTCAACGGATGTTGTCATCTACTTTGACTTTTCCAGTGCCGTTGAGCTTGATAACAAAGTCGATGCTCTCCAAAAGCAAGGGTTTGAGTTTACCCTTCTCCCTACAAATCAACCATGGCTTTGGCGAGAGGCGCGCTTGAAAGACCCTGCCGGCAATATTCTTTGTATGATGTATGCCGGTACTAATCGACGCTTCCCGCCTTGGAGAATTGAAGGGTAAATATGGGCAGTGTTATTGTGACAATATTGCCAATTTAAGTTTTTGAATTTCGATCAGCAGGGCGCGTCGATTCATTCGCATATTAATCCACATTTTTAGAGCAATTTGCGCTGAATTTAACATGATAGCTAAGGAAGCATATAAGATTTGTTCTCGAATGGAACCTGTCTGAAAGGCCTGAAACAAAAAGAAAATTAACAGACCGCTGGCGACTATTACCCCCAACCATGCCATCTTATTGAGAGTGGCGCCCGGCCCTTTTAAATTGTCAAAAACCTCACGAAAATAGCCATTCTCCTTTAGGTTTTCCTGAATGAACTCTTGGTCCTCTTTGCTGAGTGTAGTTTGTATATCTTCATTGAAATTATTCACCTTCGTCTCCTTGTTCTTCCTGATAAGCGGATTATAAATCTTTGCGGGCGGTTTATAGGCGAGATTTAATTGTACCTACTGGAATAGTCAGGCAATTAGAGTGCTTTGCGTGTCTGTAGGAACCAGTTGAATTGCAATAAATTGGAAAAAAGAAAGACTTAAAGCACCTTGGCGATTCAATTTGAAGTGGCGGTGCTTTAGAAATCTGATGTAGTGACATCCCTTCACTGGCTAGCATAATTTGTAGCTCATCCAATGCAGTGATTTGTGTCTGTCTCATTCGCATTGCAACAAAGTATCCTGTAGTTTTATTTTGAGAGCCCTCAAAACCATATGAGTCGCTCATTCATGTCAAAAAATTAGATTTTTTTGCTGGTGGTTTGATTTGGCATTGGTCAACACGGCTCGCGAGGATATGGATTGCTTCAGGTTTTGGCAGAAAACCTCTTAAAATCAATATTGACTTCAAAGAAAGGCTATATTAGGGTTTAGTTCCAATGATTAGTCTATGTGTGAAATATTCTGTCCTAGTGGCGTGTAACGCCGGTAACGATCTGTTGTAAAAAACAGCATCGGTTTTCGGCGTTTACAAGGTCTCGAAAGAGACCTTTTTTTTTGCTGAGGGTCCCTTGGAAGTAAAAAGCTAGGTGAAGAGAAAAACTCGGACGATGAGACGATATGTTAATGGGTTTTAACCATATTTGACATATGAACATGACTGCGGATGCAGGAGATGAGGAATATGGCGGAAGCTGATTTAAAAAGCCGCGAAGCGGGTAACGCACTAAAGCGAGGAGCAGCGCCGTTAGCTGAAAATATCATGACGGGTGCTGAAGTCGTTTTGCAAGCCTTACGTGATAATGGGGTTGATACGATCTTTGGTTATCCGGGTGGCGCCGTTTTGCCAATCTATGATGCTCTACACCAACAATCGGAAATTCAACATATTTTGATGCGTCACGAACAAGGCGCAGCTCATGCCGCAGAGGGCTATGCGCGCTCGACAGGAAAGCCTGGAGTAGTTTTGGTGACCTCAGGCCCGGGGGCAACCAATGCTGTGACCGGTATTGCTGATGCTATGTTGGATTCCATCCCTCTAGTGGTGATCACGGGGCAAGTGCCTCGCTCTTTGATCGGGTCCGATGCCTTTCAAGAGTGTGATACAGTTGGTATTACGAGAGCCTGCTCAAAACATAATTATCTGGTTTCCGATACAGAGAATCTTGCGCACATCATGCATGAAGCGTTTTATGTGGCAACTCATGGGCGACCTGGACCCGTGGTTATTGATATTCCTAAAGATGTGCAATTTGAGATGTGCCCTTATGAGTCTCTTGGCCCCCAAGCTGAACACAGAACTTATCACCCAAAAATTGATGCGCGTCCTGAAAATATCATTGAAGCCGTTCGCATGATAGCGAGCGTTAAACGGCCGATCTTTTATACCGGTGGCGGGGTTATCAATTCCGGCCCCAATGCGTGTGAAACCTTACGCACTCTTGTGAGAGAAACAGGCTTTCCAATCACATCAACCCTGATGGGGCTTGGGGCATTTCCGGCGCCGGACCCTCAATGGTTAGGCATGTTGGGGATGCATGGATCATATGAGGCCAATCATGCAATGCATGACTGCGATCTGATGATTTGTGTAGGTGCGCGTTTTGATGACCGTATAACGGGACGCCTCGACGGGTTTTCTCCCAATAGTCGTAAGATCCATATCGATATTGACCCATCTTCTATCAATAAAAACATTAAAGTTGACCTTGGTTTGATAGGAGATTGTGGGCATGTGCTGGAAGATATTCTAAAAGTTTGGCGGCAAGAGGGAAGCACTCCTGATATTCAGGAATGGAAGGCTCAAATTGAAAAATGGCGCCGCGTTAACTGTTTTTCTTATGAAAAATCCGACGATGTTATCAAACCACAATATGCAATTGAGCGATTGTATGCGTTAACCCGTTCTTACAATCCGTATATCACAACCGAAGTCGGTCAGCATCAAATGTGGGCGGCTCAATTTTTTCACTTTGATAAACCCAATCACTGGATGACATCTGGGGGATTGGGGACAATGGGATATGGCCTACCGGCTGCGCTCGGTGTACAAGCGGCACATCGTGGCTCATTGGTGATTGATATTGCTGGTGAGGCATCGGTACAGATGACAATGCAGGAAATGTCTTCAGCTGTTCAGCATCGCTTACCAATAAAAATATTTATTCTGAATAATGAATATATGGGGATGGTGCGTCAATGGCAGGAGTTGCTTCACGGGGGGCGGTATTCTCACTCCTACTCAGATGCATTGCCAGATTTCGTGAAAATGGCTGAAGCTTTTGGATGTCTGGGTTTGCGTGCTCAAAGTCCGGCAGAACTTGATGAGAAGATAAACGAAATGATTGCCTATGATGGTCCCGTCTTATTTGATTGCCGTGTGACCAAAGAAGAAAACTGTTTTCCTATGATCCCATCAGGTAAAGCGCATAATGAGATGATTTTGGGCGGTGCTAATGTTACTGGCAATGAAATTGATACGGCCGGGAGGAAATTAGTGTAATGTCAAACACATCTGTTTACGCGCCGAGTCCAAGGAATGAAAAAATTGAATATCGAACCCTAGCATGTATTGTCGATAACGAACCCGGTGTCTTGGCACGGGTGGTCGGGTTATTTTCTGCGCGTGGTTATAATATTGAAAGCTTGACCGTTGCAGAGACCGATGTTGCGAAGCATCGATCACGCATAACGATCGTTACTTCGGGTACGGCTTCTATATTGGAGCAGATTGAATTGCAATTGAACCGACTGGTGCCGGTGCGCCGTGTAGGCAATGTGAGTGGCAATCCCGAAGCTATTGAGCGTGAAATGGGGTTATTTAAAGTGATTAGTGAAGGGGAACCACGGGTTGAAGCCATGCGTTTGGCCGATATATTCCGTGCAAAGACGGTTGATGTGTCGAATGCATCGATGATTTATGAGCTGACCGGGTCAAAAGAAAAGATTGATGCATTTCGTGAGCTCATGATCCCGCTTGGGCTTACGGAAACTTCACGTACGGGGGCCCTGGCTATTCGGCGTGGCCCTGTTGAGGGTATTGGTGATATTCGCCGTACGGGTGATTAGCCCAGTTAGCGATTTTTTTATCCTGTTTATGCACAGGGTTTTTGTTTGATCTTTGGGCGCCGTATAATTAAAAGAATTTTCATATCTAAAGTATTTTGCGTTCAAGTTGGAACTGGCTGAGCTGCAATGCATTCGAAAAAAGAAAGACTCAAAGCACCTCGGCGATGCAATATGAAGTGGAGGTGCGTTAGAACTAACCTTCATTATTTTCTAATTTTAAATTGGGTGTTGTTTCAGAAGCGGTGTCCTGTTCGCCAGGCCCATAGATAGTATATCCCTTTTTTTTCAGACGCGTCAGAACACCGTCTTGAGCTAACCATGTCCCCACCGGAATCAAAGCGAGGTGAGTTGAAGGCGTGGACATGACATCCTCAATTTCTCGTATCCAATCGCTTGCTATATCTATCTCTTCCAGGGATGAGCCATTAAAAGTTTTTAACCCTCCCAATTCATCGGAAATAGCTTTTCCACATTTTGAGGGCCCATTATCCGTAATGGTCGATTTTAAGAAATCGATATTTCCTTGGGCCCATGCATTTGCACGATCAAGATTGAGATCAAGCCTGTTATCAATATAGTCTATAGCATTTTCGATACAGGCTATGTTGGTTTCTCGACTGAAATTTCTCATGGATTTGAGGACCAACTTCACATCTGAAAAGGCAACATCATATTTGATGATGGGACGTGATTTAACTTTTGCCTTTTTAGCTAGTTTTTTAACACGGCGTTCGATGATCGAAAAATAGCGTAAGCCTTCTGCATTAATACCGTCGGAGATGAGTTGTTGTGATTGCATATAAGGATGAAATCTCTCCGGTTTTAGTTCGGCGATTTGTTTCTCAATGGAGGCTTCCTGTTTCGTTTTCTGGCGTTCTGGTTCTAAAAGGTTGCCTTCTTCTTTTTGTTGACGCGCATCTTCCTCTTGACGTTTTCTCTCTTCGTATGCTTCTTTGCGCTTGGTTATGTCGATACGGGCAAGATCAAATTTTTTGGCTAAATCAGGGCCAACTTTATCGGCAAGAGTGACCCCTTTTTTCATCCTGATGCGACCACGACTAAAAATCATGGTTCGCAGGAACGTACCCATTAACCGAGTGGTGTTGGCTGCACCAAGATCGGCATCAGGGGGAAGGAGGAGGGTATCTGTTTCTTTTAAAATTTCTACAACTTGAGAGTCATTCCAATTCATGTCTTCGGGAATGAAAGTGGCGCCCATGAGTACAAAAATTTCAGCTTTTCCCGAAGGTAATTCTTTTTCAATCCACCATAAGCGCGGCCCAGAACGTTCACCATTCACGATAATTTCATCTGAGTGTTTGCTCGAACTTGGTAAAGAAGGGGGGGGCTGCGTTGCAGCATTTGCTGTATTGAAGCTTGTAGAAAAAAATAACAGGATAAATGAGACGAGTATGTGAAGTTTGTGCATGTGCTCTTTTGTGCATGTGCTCTTTTGGTCCTGTGTCAAAGTTAGAGCTTATGGAAGTTAGCCTAGCGCGTCAATAGTGGCGTCATGCGTTTGTCGCATAATCTGTTCGTTTCATCCGATTATTGGCTTTATCTGCTTTTTTGATAATAATTGAGTAGCATGAAGATTATTCTTGAAGAGTTGCGGGCTGCCAGATTTGCTCAATGCGGCGATCACGCCCACAACCTCTTCGATAATAGCTATATCGTATGGGGTTCTTTTTATAATAATCTTGATGATAATCTTCTGCGATCCAAAATTTTTCAAAATCAATTATTGGCGTTACGATCGGATCTTGAATAATGGTGGCTGCTTCTTCGATTGCTTTTTCGGCGATTTTGTGTTCGTCCTCGGAGGATACAAAAATAGCAGTTTTGTAAGAGGAACCACGGTCGCAAAATTGTCCTCCATCATCTGTTGGGTCAATGTGACGTAGATGGAAATCAACAAGTTGTTTAAAGTCAATTGCCTGAGGATCGTAGACAATCTCAACGGCTTCCAAGTGCCCAGTTTCCCGATAACTGACATCTTGATAGGTCGGATTTTGTAATGCTCCGCCCGAGTAACCGGAAATCGCTTCATAGACACCGGGTAATTTTTCAAAGTCTGCTTCTACACACCAAAAACATCCACCAGCAAAGTAAGCGCTTGCTTTTTTACCCGATGGCGAAAATTGCTGCCCGTTGGGAAGGTCTTTTGCGGTATCCTTCACTGGAGCGGTGGATTGTGTGCAACCAACCACGCCAGTCAAAACCATGAAAAAAGCGAGGTAAAATATATGTTTCAAAAAATGTGAGTTTAGCATGGAGGGTTCCAATATTTTCGAGAGAGGCCGTTAAAATGAACCGTTTAAAGTTAATCGAGAGATGAATATACGTTTCCTCAGTGAGGGTGCGGAGATAATCTTAAATGTCACCTTAAAGCTTTCAATAAGTTTATAACTGAATTATTGACGATGCTATGGTTTGCAATGATTTTCACGCAAAGGTGACTATCTGCTACAAAAAAAGGGCGTTTTTATGAAAATCGGTGTTTGTTATTATCCAGAGCAATGGGACCAAGAACTCTGGGCGCGTGATGCCAAGACCATGGTTGAGACTGGCATCGAAATCGTGCGTATCGGTGAATTTGCCTGGAGCTTTATGGAGCCTGAGCCAGACCAGTATGATTGGACTTGGCTGGATAAGGCAATTAACATTATTGCAGAGCATAACCTCAAAGTCATTCTTGGCACACCGACAGCCACACCGCCAAAATGGTTAATTGATCAATATCCTGAAGTTTTGGCACGTGGCGTTGAGGGACACTTGCGTCGCTTTGGCTCTCGGCGCCATTATTGTTTCTCCTCTGACAAGTACCGCGATCTTAGTGCCAAAATCGTAAAAGCAATAGCATCGCACTACGGTGAGCATGACGCTGTTATTGGTTGGCAAACGGATAATGAGTATGGGTGCCATGATACAGTGCGAAGTTATAGTCAATCGGCGCAAAAAGCGTTTAGAGTCTGGTTAGAGAATAAGTATCAGGAAATAACAGTTTTAAACAAAGCTTGGGGAACGGCTTTTTGGTCGCAAAATTATCGCGATTTTCAGGAAATCGATTTACCAAACTTAACGGTAACAGAACCTAATCCATCACATGTTTTAGATTTTTATCGATTTTCTTCTGACCAAGTTGTGAGTTATAATCGTCTGCAAACTGATATTATCAGAAGGCTATCGCCAGGACGTGATATTTATCATAATTTTATGGGACATTTTTCAGATTTTGATCATTTTGCGGTGTCCCAAGATATTGATGTGGCTTCCTGGGATAGCTACCCATTAGGGTTTCTCGATCAGGAAGAGTATTCCGTAGATGATAAAATCGATTATATGCGCCAAGGTCATCCGGACTTTGCCGGGTTTCACCATGATTTGTATAAGGCTTGTACAAACGGACGCTTTTCCGTCATGGAGCAACAACCTGGTCCGGTAAATTGGGCTCCGCATAATCTGGCACCTCTGCCCGGTATGGTAAAATTATGGGGACATGAAGGGCGTGCCCATGGCGCAGAGATAGTGAGTTATTTTCGTTGGCGTCAGGCACCATCGGCCCAAGAAAATATGCATGCAGGCCTTTTATGCCATAATAGCGAACCGGCAAGGGGATTAGGGGAAGTGGCGCAGCTATGGCGAGATATAGAATCGGATTCTTTGTCAGAAAATGAGTTTAAGGGGCGTGCAGATATTGCTTTGGTGTTTGATTATGAGTCCATATGGATGTCGCAGATCAAGCCCCAGGGGGACAGTTGGAATGCGATGCAAACCATGATCGATTGGTATGGCGCAGCGCGCCGTGTTGGCCAAAATGTCGATATCGTGCAACCAGCTTGCGATTTAAGTGCTTATAAACTTGTACTTATACCATGTTTGTTTCATATCAGTGCGATTGCGTTGGAAGTTTTTAAAGCTACCAACGCCGAACTTATTTTTGGCCCTCGCAGTGGCTCCATGACTCCTGATATGCATTTACCAGAACAATTAGCGCCGGGGCGGCTTCAAGAATTGATCCCGATCAAAATCAAATCGTTTGAAAGTTTAAACCCTAGATTTCATGAAGATATTATTTTTAGAAATCAAAAATATACCGCATCCATGTGGCGTGATAATATAGAAACGGACCTAGACCCTATTGCCAATATCGAGAATGAAAACGGTATTATCTATGAGCATAATAATGTGACTTATATTGGTTGTATTCCTGATACGGATCTTTTGGATGCGATTATAGCGCAAAGATGCAATAAGATGAACTTAACGATCTCGCATTTACCAGAGGGGATGCGCGTACGCGAAGGTGCTCACAGCACTTATGTGTATAATTATTCAAGTCGTTCTCAAAAAATTCCGCAAGAATTCATCGTAAAAAGAGATTTTGTGTTAGGGAGCCAAGAAATTGGACCTTGCGGCGTGGCAATAATAAAGAAGTAAATTTTGAAAAATCATGGAGGGTACCGGAAGATTATTTGAGAATCATATTGTTGCTGGATTAACACAATCATTGCAAAATTTATTTCATTTGCCTTTATTTGGCCTTTTTCCGGGGCCGGACGTGTTGACCCAAACCGAGAATATCTGCTTATTATTATATCTAAACGCACGCAGAGGCGTTGGGGGATATACGTTTCTTTGGGAAGAAACGCTTAAATAAGGCTCGCAGCGCGGTTTCGCAGCAGCGGGCCTTATTTTTTTATCTATGGAAACGCCATTCTAACGCCGCGCTGATTTTTATAGTTAGTCTGATATTGAGGTAAACTAAAACGTTTTGTGTATTTGTGGGAACCGGTTAAACGGCAATAAATGCGACAAAAGAAAGACTTAAAGCATCTCGGCGATTCAATTTGAAGTGAGGGTGCTTTAGTCAGTTTTTTGGGTAAGGCCGATTTCCCTTAAGCGCTGCAGTAGAAAATCATTTGCAGTGATATCCTCATATTTAACGCCATTTCCTTGGCAGCTTTCCAAGCAAGAGAGTATGGCGCTAGGGTTTGGATGCATAAAAAATGGCATGGAATAGCGCGATACATTTGGCCCTTCAGGATTAATGACACGATGTGTTGTTGCAGGAATAATATCATTGGTGATGCGTGCTAACATATCTCCGGCATCAACGATTAGATTTTCCGGTGCAGTTTCAATGTCCAACCACGTACCATCGCGGCGCAAGAGCTGCAGTCCGGAACCATTGGCGGAAACCAGTAAGGTAATAAGATTAATGTCTTCATGGGCGGCTGCCCGAACAGCACCTTCAGGGCAGTCTCCCGGTATGGGGGGATAGTGCAGAAGACGTAAAATGGAATTGCCATCATGCATCAACTCACGAAAATATTCTGCTGATACTCCTAATGAAGGGGCTAGTGCATCCAACATAATTTGGCCGGCTTGTTCAAGGCCATCATAGAGTTTTAGAAAAATTTTACGAAAGTTCTGGGGTGAATGCGGCCAGACATTCGGTTTGTATATATTTTTTTGTTCACTGTCAGGAATACACTCTCGGCCCACATGCCAGAACTCTTTTAGGTCAGGAATATCGCGACCCTTGGCATGCTCTCGACCGAATGCGGTATAACCGCGTTGACCACCATCACCGCTATTATATTTTTCTTTTTCTTTTTCCGGCAAGGCAAAAAAAGTCTCTGCTAATGAGTAAGCTTCTTCGAGTAAAGAGGTGTCGACACAATGGTCAGTCAAAATGATGAACCCATACTGTTTGAGGCCTTCATAAAGACCATTAACAAAACGTTCGCGTTCGTTAAAATTTCCTTGTGTGAAAGATGCAAGGCTGAGTTCTGGTACGCCGTTTAATGATTCTGACATTGGTTATATTCCATAATGAAAGGATGCTAATTGCAATAAAAGTGTTGGTTAAAAAGTAAAAGAGCTTTGCCAATTCTTTAACCATATGCTGACAAGGTAATAAATGGGTTTTTCGTATCAGGTACGATTTTCGTTTGTTTTTGCAATCAATTTTGAAGGCTATTATGGGATTAAAGCTGTCATTAAAACCGGGGGAGCGCATTGCTATCAATGGAGCGGTGCTGCGTAATGGAGAGCGTCGATCCAGCCTGATTATTGAAAACCAGACGCGTGTTTTGCGTGAAGGCGATATTATGCAACCTGAGGAGGCGAACACTCCGGCCTCGCGAATCTATTTGCCGGTCATGATGATGTATCTTGATCCTAGCTGCCGGGCGCAATGTCACAATGAATTTGCAAAGCGTTTATCAGAGTTTTTAGATGCTGTGATTGACCACCGCTGTCATGAAAAATGCCTGACTATTGCAGCTCATGTTGCCAATGAAGAATATTATAAAGCATTGAATGAGTGTAAATTTCTAATGAGTTATGAGAAGGAGCGTCTTCACAATGTCGCTTGATCAATATCAACGTACCCTGGCATCGGTTGCCAAACCCAGAGATCATGAGTATCGCGCGTTCTCAAAAGTGACGGCCAGTTTACTCGCGGCTGTTGAAACAAAAAATGAAGACTTAAGGGGGCTTAACAATGCGATCGACGAAAATCGTCGTTTATGGTTGACGCTAGCGCAAGATTGTTCGAGCGAAGAAAATCTGTTGCCCGTTGAGACGAGGGCAACCATTATTAATCTCAGCCGATGGGTTTCGAAATATTCCAGAGAGGTTTTACGCAAAGGAGAAAGCGCTGACCCTTTGATCGATATTAACCGAATCATGATGGATGGCTTAGCAGGCCGAGCTCGCGACGAGAGAGATTAAACTCTTTCTATTGTTTATTATAAATTACTTCTTGTTGTAGACTACCAGACGGGCCACAATAATGATGGGGGCTATTTGGAGTCTGATTTGGTAAATATTGTTTCAGGGTTTTCTGTATTCATGGTGAAACCACTTAGAGGTTTTGGTCTTTGTAAGGCCCTTTTTTTGTCATTGCTATTATGCACTCAAATCCTGGTATGGGGCGGGAGTGCGGCGCAAGAGTTGCTTGATCAGGATGCGATTCCAGATTCAGCAAGCCAAAAAGATAAAGAATTCCATAGGCCAATTACTATTTTGATACATGGCGGCGCAGGAGCACTTGGCGGCTTAAGTGAGGCCCCGGAACTTCAGGCTCTTTATCGGGCCAGACTCAACGAAGCTTTAGATCAAGGATATGATATTTTAGATCAGGGGGGGACGGCCCTTGAAGCTATCGAGGTTGCAATTACTAATATGGAGAATTCTCCATTGTTTAATGCAGGATACGGATCTGTTTTAACCAGTGACGGTAAAGTGGAGATGGATGCGGCGATTATGTCAGGTGAAACACTTCATGCTGGCGCGATTGCGGGAGTGAAAAAAATTAAAAATCCGATTAAACTTGCTCGTGCGGTTATGGAAAATTCCGATCACGTTATGTTTGCCCGAGAGGGAGCAGAAGAGTTCGCAAAAGAAAATGGATTTGATTTTATTAAAAATAAAAATTTTATTACTGATCGTCGGTGGCGTACGTATAAGGAAACTCAAGCCTTAGAAAAGCGGGCCCGTAAAAATGGAAAAAAAGCGGCGCTACCGCCCCATTTTAAATATGGCACGGTGGGTGCAGTTGCTCTTGATCGCGCGGGAAATTTAGCTGCAGGTACATCTACTGGTGGTACGAATTACAAACGATGGGGGCGAATAGGGGATGCGCCGATTATTGGTGCAGGAACTTATGCTGATAATCGCTCCTGTGCTGTTTCGGCTACGGGGCATGGAGAATTTTTCATCAGATTAACGGTCGCCCGCGATGTTTGTGCTCAAATCGAATATGGCAAGCGGACTATACAAGAGGCCGCGAATGATGTTATTTTTAATCGTCTCTCTGCTCTTGGCGGAGATGGGGGGGTGATCGGGCTCACCCGAGAGGGAAGTTATGCTATGCCTTTCAATTCACAGGGCATGTTTCGAGGCGTGAAGCAAGAAGGCGGTGAGTCTTTCGTTGCCATTTTTAAGGATCAATAATCATGGATTTTGGGAATTTATTTTTTTCATCAAAAGGGCGTTTAAACAGAAAAGGCTACTGGCTTTCATCTATTGCGCTGTTGTTCTTCATGTTGATTTTTTCATTAATCATGGGGGTTATTGTCGGGGCGATGGGATATGCAAATTCCAGTTTAGCAAATAATGTGATGTCATTTGTTGTCTTTGCGGTAATGATACTTCCAGTTTACAATATAATGCTAAAACGCCTCCATGATCGCGCGCGGCCGGAAATATTAGCATTGGTCTTTATCGCGCCAAGCGTTATTCAAACAATATTGCAAGTCACTGAAATCTCAGGGACCATGCAAGAAACTATAATTTTGGGGCAACAAACCTTTGCTTTTGTTCCTAATTCTATTGGCGTCATTGTTGGCGCAATTTCAGTTATGTTCGGTTTGTGGGCCTTAGTCGAACTTGGATTTTTACGAGGTCAGTCTGGTCCAAACGCTCATGGGCCCGACCCGTTGGCTAATTAATCAGCTGAGTATTTGAAATAATTTTCTGTCAAGAAAGAAATGATTGAGGCCGCTTTTCTATCAATTTTGAAAAAATGCGGAAAAATAACATCTGAGAGTCCGATTCAAAACTAATATTTAGCCAGTCGTCTTGAGATCATACGGAT
>CAYZLR010000030.1:0-35394 GCA_964479275.1 uncultured Caulobacterales bacterium | reverse complement strand
TAATATGGTTACATAAAAACTGGCTGCGCTATCGGGGTTTCGTCATTGTTGGGGGGTTAACTGAAGAATTCATTGAACTTTTCCAAGATTAAAAGTATGTAGAAAAGTGAACATTTTACAAAACCTTTTGACTTGTTTTAAATGAGCAAGAGTTTATATATACATACATCTGAGGGCGTTATGAAACTTTATGAAAATGGTAAAAAACTTCTAATAGTGCTGCTGCTAACTTCGGTAATTGCTGTTTGTGTTACGATTATTTTTCAATTATTACCGATTGATAATAAAAGTAGTTTATCAGCTATTCTAACGAGCATAATTGCAACATTAGTTGCTTTATCTTATTTGAAGTTTGGGAAGAGTAGTTAAATTCATTTTTGAAGTATGGCATAAGCCTATAAACCACGCGTGTTGAAGCTTACTGACAGGTGAAATAGTTGTCTGTTCGCTTCTCATGCGTGGTTGCTATACACCTGCGGCGCTTTTTATATTGAAGAATCTTTCAATACAACCATTTTACTATTTGTAGCTGCCTGCATTGAATGAGGTATTGATTATGACAATTTTTAAACTCCAAAAGGCGCTTCCAGTTGATTGGGTTTTTTCGGTAACGGTTATTGCTAGTTGTATTTTGCTGAACTTATTTTTTCAAATAGGATATACTGGGATTGCGTTAATAGTGATTTCTAGCGCCCTCATTTATAGCTGGCTCATCAGACCCCACTTTGTAAGAGATAAAAAGTAACCAACTGGATCAACATAACATCACCCTGATGATTCGCTGGATTTTTGTCTGCGTCATCAGGGTGTAATACGAATTAACGTCAACAAAACACTTTTTGTAACTGAGCCGCATTTTAAGTAGTGGCGCGATAAACACTCCCCCATAGCAAAGTATAGTAATTATAAATATTATCCCAAATAGACCACGAAGGTCATATAATGTTTTTGCAAAACCGCTTATATGTTCACTGATTGAATAATCTCCGGGAAGCACAACTACTCCATAAAATTCGCCAGGCTTCTGCGCACAATTTGATGAACGGAACCTTTCAGTACATGTTGGTAGCCCCTCAGCTTTCTTTTTTTGATACCTAACTTGCTGTTGGTCATATTGTTCCTGGCGAACTTCACTTTCAGTTTTTCCAATAGATTTATAGTGATTAATTTTTTTTGCGGTGTACGTATTATTACTAATGTCATATAGTATATCAGGAATTTTGCTTAAATATCCTGAAGTTAACAATAAAACAGATGAAAACATTATTGTCATGAAGAGAGCGAGGCGGCCTCGATGTAGGCTTCTTATTTTTTCTAATATAAATCTCATGTTTTGATTCCTGCGTGATATTACCTTAATAGTGACCGTCCGTTGACTGCGGCCTAACCCGACCGATCAGGATCAGTTATGCTGTTGGCACAGCGTAACACCAGGGCATAAGCTCGTCGAGGCAAGTTATTATGTGATCTGCGATTTGGCTTAAGACCCATGTTAGCCAGCTTTGCGGATCGATCTTCTAAAGTCTTGTGCACACTCTTGGCGTTACTCGTTTCAACACAAATCCCATTCTTGACCATCTGTCCAACTATTGCCGCATCGAGCATCTCTTCTGCGCGCACACAAAGGTCACCACCCTTGGTCAAATAAGCAAGGCCTATCGGCTTTTTCTTGTTGTCTGAATATCCATAGACTGTGTATTTTTCATCATCACTTCGTTTAATATTATTATTCGTATACTGCTTATTTTAACAATTCCTTAAATGTTATTTTGTACCATCAAAGCATGGAATTTGAATATAAACCACTCGCTGAATTAAAAGCCGAATTTGATGCCCTTCCAGAATGTGAACAATCCGAGCTTTGGAACGATTGGAACTTAGCTGTTTTCGATAGCGGGCAAGATTCAGACGATCATATATATGCGCGTGTGTTCAAATTAAGATAACCTAAACCCCAACAATAAAATATGGATATCGAGACTTTAAGAAGCAAACGCGCAGAACTCACAATCAAAACTGATATGATGGAAGCTGCCGGCGTTAATGATAAAATAATCGAGGATGATTACAGGGAATTAGAGGCTCTTGACTATGCACTGTGGCAAGCTGATTTCGGGGATAGTATGGACGCGCTTTGCACTTTGCCACCATCACCCCTACCCCCTCGAGATTTTAATCACGATTAGTAAATTCGATAATGCCCTTGCGTCGATGTTCCATGATGCTTTCTATCATTTTCTTGTAAGTATCTGGAGGTAGAATTCCGTACGACCACTTTCCTTTTGAAGTGGGCGTTATACCAAAAGGTATCCTACCCTCCTCCCAAGTAAATAAATTGAGCTCATCTGTTTTAATCCACATACGCTCATCATCTAAGCCCAGACGACGGCATGTCTGTGGATGCAATTCTATCGCCAGGTCTTCTGCTGTCGGTTCAGTATGGGTAATGGGAGCAACAGTAATAACCTGATCTCCCTCTTCATTCGGTTTTGAAGAAATAACAATTGCACAAGGGCGGTCTTTACCACTTTCGTGTCCGCGTCGGCTTTCCTCTCCCCAGAGAAAATCATAACGAATTACGAGTCCGTTTTCAGGTTTTGGAATTGTCACGACTTATTTAAGTTCAGCGTTGAGATCGTTGTGTTTGGAATCCATCTTTGCCGCTTTGAGTTCTTCAATGAAGCCATCATCAAGATCCCGCGAATGGATATGCTCGCGTGTATCGTAAGATTTTAACCGCTCATATTCGTCCGCCGATAAGAGAACATGCGATGCCCTACCGTGCTTGGTTATTTTGAGGGGTCGAGCTGTTGCTCTATCAAAATACAACCCAACATTTTGCTGATACTCTGTCGCTGTGACTTGTTCTTTGGCACTCATGATATTAATCTCCTTATTATCTATAATAGATATTTTATCTATTTTTGTCAAGAAGTTTTTCTGAGGCGTTAAAGCTCTACCTGCATGAACAGGTTTGCAACCTCATCAGACTGGATACACAAATAATCCAAGGTCTGTTGCTGGTTGCTATGTCCGTATGCATCCATGAGAAGCGGTAGAACCATGTGAGGCTTGGTTTCACGGTTCTCACGTAACTGATGGAAACCCCACGTCTTACGAAGCGTGTGGCTTCCATAATTGCCCCTTAGCCCCGAATTTTCACACCACTCTTTGACCATGGTGGAAACACTGGAGACTGTAAGGGCATTCTCACCCCTTCCCGACAAGAACAGGGGTGTACCTTGCCTTTTATCTGGGTGATGTTTCAACCATTGGTCAATAGTGGTGATTGCTGCATTGTTAAGCGTTATAGGGCGATATTTGTTGGTCTTGGTCTGCTTCAGCTCCAACACATCCCCTGCCCTCAAATAATCAACCTGATCTACAGTGATCGATAACAGCTCATTGGCGCGGTAGGCAGTATTGATACCAAGGGAAAATAGACAAAGATCACGGGGTTTATCATCAAGCAGTTTTTTGATCCGCTTGATCGCCTTAATGTCTTTTATGGGATCGACCTTAATCACTGACCCTTTTTTTGGGTGATTTGGATTACGGATTTCGATCTCTTCGCATAGCATCATATTTCCCCAAGTAATACACAATATAAATTAATAGTTAGGGAGTAATTTTTCTCTCCAACCTAAATCATCAACGAATACCGACGGTAGTCCATTGATTTTATTAGTATATCATGAATGTAGAAGTTCCCCAACTTTTATCTAATAGTTGGGGATAGCCCTTTTAGACTAAGCAGTCAAACAGCTTTCGATACGGTACTTGGAGTGGTTTCTTTTTAAGCGCTTACAAATTAGCCAGAATTTTAATCAGTTTACGGACAGTCCCCAACTATTAGATAGATGTTGGTGAGATCAGACGCAAGCCCTAAACGTCCGATTTCTTGACATTCTTGTGATTTTATAGCATTATGCTCCGTATAGGAACATAATGGGGTAGAGGGATATGATTGTTAATAAATTTAAAAATTCAGTATTGGCGGTAGCAGGCGCAGTTGCGACGGTCGCCGCCCCTGCCTATGCAGGAAAAGACTTCGTGAAGAAAGACCTTCAACATGAGACAGTTGAAAATGTGCATGTTATTAGTCAGGTCGCTTCTGAAAATTCTGTTACTTTCTCAGTCTTTGGCGGTTTGAAAGGGCAACAAATTGCAGTGTACGAAGTTGCTCAACAATTAGACGAAGAAGGTAAAGCAGTCTCGCTGATACTTGGCCCTGACAGAGACGACAAAGAGCAAACAGTAACAGTATATATTTTTGCTGATGGTCAAGAAAAAGAACTAATTTACGGTATTCAAAACAATAATGACTATTCTGAGTTTAAGAATAAACTTTATGATGCGGCAAGCCCTATTGCCCCCTCGAAACCATCAACGCTTGCTTTAAAATAACCTACATATCGAGAGAAAATGGTTTTGCCTCTGGCACGGCTAGTGCTGGTTCATCGAGGCTGAACCCCTCATTTGTCTCAAGATGTGCAACCTGTTGTGGGGGCCCATCATTTAAAGCCTCTTCCGCATAACTTCTTTGAGCGTCCGTAATTTCATTCGTTGTATTAGGTTCAATTTGTTGTCTTTCATAATGATTTTGATCTGCATCCTCAACAATATCGGGATTTATTTCTATGGCTTCTTTAATAAGCTCATGCTTTTGTTCATCCGTCAGATTTCCAGACGCTAGAAGGACTTTAACTTCGTCTAAGCGTGCCGCTTCGTCTGGTGACAGCCCCCGTTTATATTTCTCCATGTTCTCATTAAGAGCTGCAAGCACGTCTTGCGTCTCAAACTCATAATCACCATAGCGGAATGTATCACCGTTAATCCGCTCTAAGCGGCGTTCCTGTGCCTCTTCCATAGCGGCGAGAGCAAAATCTGTTCCGATACCTTGGGTGTCTTTGTCTTTTTCTGCTTGAATCTCTTCTAAGCGTTGTTCATCCAATAAATCAATTGACGCTTGTCTGTTGGCAATGCCAACACTTCCACCCAGAGCAGAAAAATCATTCCATTGTGCATAGGCATCTGGCACTTTCGTCATGGTTTCAGGTGCAACAACACTCCATGCCTGAACTGTTTGAAAATCTGTTGGATTTAACCCTGTCATAATACTTCAACCTTAATGCGTTTATCATTTGTATACTGATATTATAAAAGGTGAAGCTTAGGGAAAACCTAAGTTTGGCAAGCATTTAGCTCAAATTTTATCTACCGATAAAAGCCAAAAGATCGGATAAATATTTTATCTGTTCTGGGGTAACGTTATCCTGCTTCCCATAAGCAAGGAGGCGGATTTTCTGTTGGTTCAATCCACGGGGCGGCTTGTTGCGTTTTAGCAAATTGCTTACACCGATGTTGGGTGGGTTATCGCAAAGATCTTGCAATTTTTCTCGAAAAATGTCTGGGATAATATCTTCGTTATAACGAGCATTAAGATGTTTAGCCTTGTTATAGTGTGCTTTTGGGATTGCTTGATATGTCGCGATAACTTCTTTCCATTGCTCCTGATTGACAGAATTTACTTTTCCATCGAGCCAAGCTGTAATTAAGCCTTTTGATGACTTTTCAACAAACATCCAAAGCCCTTTAGCCTTTCCCCAATTGAAAAGGGCCTCACCACCATAACCAGTTTGATCTCTTAGGCCTGTAAGTTCCATTAACATTTCAGGCGTAAGCGGAATATATCCTTCTCTGAGTGTCGTCATCAAATTTATTATAGCGCATTAGCAATGGCCATAATAGCCTTTTGAGTATCGACAATATTCCTGCGCCCTCCCCGACTCAATCATCATGCGATTGATTTGTTTGCCGTCTTTACGTGTACAACGCCCTACAGTGCGCCCATATCGGTCTGTATCCATAATTTCGCATGTGATGCGCTTACCTTTTGCAATACGGGTTAAGTATGATTTGGCAGCGTTGTAGCCGTTTTCATCTTTTTCAGGGGCATCAACACCCCATAATCGGATTTGAGGCTTGTGACCCTCAATATAAAGGCTGTCACCGTCAACAATGTGACGAACACGCCCTGAAACAGTGTCCTTGCCAGCATGGCTGTCATTACGAAAGAAAAAGGCAGCGCCAATGACGGCAATAATAATAACAGCAAACCATATTAGAGTGTCAGAGGTCATAATCTTCGGCAACGCTTCTATAGAATGTTTCTTTGGGTTTGGCTTTTACATTCGGTTTAGCAGATTTCTTGGATGATTTCAGGGGTTTTAGTAAGTCGATCATTGTACCATCTTCCATCTTTAGACGATATCCCGTGCCCTTTTTATTGCGTGTCGCATGACCAAGTGTTTCAGGATCTCCATCTTTGATAAAATGCTTGGCCACCAATTTCGGGGGTAGTTCTGACGTTGTTTTAATCTTCTTGCCACCTTTCTTTTTAATCGCAGCTATATGCTCATCCCACGCATTTGTAAGAGGATGACCGAGACTTGAGAATTTCTCAATCCATTTTGTTTCGGCCGCTAGGCTTTCTTGATTGGTTGAAACATGCTCAAGATCAATAATATTTGGGATTAAACCTGCTTGATGAAGGGTTTTCAGCCAGATTGCGCGCTTATTTTTGGGGTTGCGTTCACGGTGTGCCACAAGATGGGCTTGTTTGCGGTCATCAAAATTACCCGTTTCCCCAATATAATAACAAAGCCCGTTTTCTGGGTGAAAGATACCATAAACCGTGTACATACAATTATGGTACCATCAATTCATATTTAGGCGTATAAATTTTTAGCCTGGCAAAACAGATACAGCGCTATTCTATTGAGCGTTCGGCTTGATGTGAGTATTGTATACCCTTTTTCCCATTTCGTAAGTGGATTGCTCCATAGCGTTCCTCTCCGCATAATCAGCATCAGGTGGTAAAAATTTGTTAGCACTTATTAAACCATTTCTCTTTTCACCTTGAGCATATGCAATAATAACGGCATTCAAAGAATCATCATTATTATCAGCGGCCCGGACAAATACGGACGGTATGCCTTCATCATGTAATATTTTTACACCGGAACGGACAGCATGAGCATATCCCTGCTCCCCACCATAAACAACTTGAGTGACGGCTTTTGTACATTCCTTTTGTGATACGTACACAAATCTATAGAAAAGCCATGTTGAATTGTGGCCGTTCCTCTTTATGGAGACTCGCTGAAACGCTTCTGACTGAATCACGGATTGATTTTACGGTCTTTGGGTCGCACCGCGCAAAAATATTTTCTATGTCAGCTTCTTTTTTTATCGTGTAAAATTCTTTCTCGGGGGAGAAATACACAACTATTTTCTTATCATCTTTCATCAACTGAAACATGTTAGAGACTGAGCCTGCACTTTTACCATCCCATAACACAAAGCCATAATCGGCTTCTTTTGCCATTTCCCTGTCTTTTTGGGTATAGAATGCGCGCCCCTTCAGTTTGGGATCAACAGAAACGTTGACGGTTGCCCAATCGCCAACATTATTGCGGCAATGATTACCCGAGCAATAAACTGACACAGTTTCATAGCCTTTATCAGCCAAGAAGGTCTGCATGGCTTTATCAGCACCGTTGGCATCGCCAACCATAATATGAAGGCCATTATTGGTCATATTATCCAGCCTCATGCGGATAACATCATTTAATCGGCTTAATGCTCTTGATCCTGATAAAAATACGGATGTCATTGTTTGCTCCGTGTCTTGGTCATAGTTAAAACACATACTGATTCTGACCTCACCCATCAAAAAAAAGCGAGATAGATTTGTTGGTTTTGGCCTCCCCTCTCCGTTATACGATTACAAAAACTCACCCTTACAGGCGAGTTTTTTGTTTTTTTTGAAAAACTTACACACAATAAAATTTACAGTCTTATCAAGGTGACGCTGAAAAATGTGATATTATCACGTATCCTTGTTTCGATCTATCAATTGTACTGATAGATAAAGTCTTCCTCAGAAGTTGCCCCCTGCACCCCTTGCCAAGCAAATAACTCTGAGTTTTGTATTTACTCTGAATTATCGGATTATTCTCTATCTTACGGTTTGTGGGTGCAAAGAGTACGGCGTAGCCGTTCGTTATTTTTATTCTATAATAATAGTATGGCCGTTAGGCCATTCCATATTATTTCTTATAGTTCTATGTTCTATTAATGTTCTATGTTCTGTTCAGGGGTGATTAGCTTATTAAAAACAATGGTTTATAGCTTTAAATATTACATATTGGGATGGGATCGCTTACTTATTGGGATGTTATTTCTTACATATTGGGATAGCTTATTCTTACGTTTTGGGATGGCATTTCGTACATTTTGGGATGGGTAATGTCAGTATTTCCCACAAGAATCTTTAAACTATTACTTTTTGGGATGGGCTAAGGGATTCCATGAGCAAAACCATAAATAATATAATAAAATCATATAGATAGAGATTTTACAAAAAAGAACCACTGATTCGAACTCTTACTTTTTGGGATGCGCCATATTTTAGCCTTCGAAAATAACTCTTACATCATAATGCAACATTTGTAAGAATACGCGTATGAGTAGTGATTCGACATATCGTACTTTACAGGCAACACAAACGCAGGACTCCATCGTTAAGCCTGGCGAGTTGGTTGATGTGCGCGAACTCTCCCCTCTTACACTCAATGACCGCAAAGTGTTTAACCTGCTTATCCAAAACGCAGGCACGGATATTGATAAACCTGTCGAGCATATCATAGAAAAAAAAGCATTGCGCCTCGGTGACCATAATGTAAATGACCGCGTCGGTGAAACCATCGAAAGATTAATGGCAGGCGTTGCAACAATAAAGGTTACACGAGACGGTGAACCCGCGACACAGCGCGTACAGCTACTGGCTGCCAATGTTGAACATGACCGTGCAGATGGTAAATTCTATTACACATTCGCTCCTGAACTTCGTGTCATTCTAAAAGACAGCCGTATGTTTGCCAGATTACAGCGTGACGTCATGCTGTCATTCACAAGCAAATATGCACTCACGCTTTATGAAATGGTCATGAAGCGCATCAATCTGACCCGTAAAACAAATGAACTCTTCACCATCCCCGATTTCAGAGCCGTAATTGGTGTGCCCAAAGGAAAGCTTTCTTCATGGAGTAACCTTTATAAACGAGCGATAATTCCAGCCGTTGAGGAAGTCAACCATCGTGGATTTGTTCATGTGTCTGTTGAAGGTGTCAAAACAGGGCGAAAATATACCCATGTCGAAATGAAATGGTGGCGCGCATCAAGCGATAAAATTGATGATACGGTTGTAGAGCTGAACCGCCCTGCCCTCGGTCGCCAGCACCGAATGCGTGGTACGGCCGAACCGCTGCATGTATCACGACTAAGAGATTATTTACGTGGACAAACCATTGAAAATGCTCGAAAAATACTCTCCCCTGCCCGTCTTGATATCAATTATATTCTTGATGAATGGGAAGGTATTGCAGCCTCTAAAGGTAAGCCAGATAACCTAGATGGCTCATTCATTGGTGCATGTAAAAAAGCGGTGAAAGACGCTGAAAAAGAATAACTCATTATCTTCTAATCGATTAATACTATATCCTCTAACCGATTATCCGTTAACTGATTAGAGGATAATATTTAATCCTATATTTCATTAACTCATAATGCACTATCAACTCACCCATTATCCATTCATCAATTAACCACTAATTCATTATCTGTTAACTACTCGTTAACCAAAACTGTGGACAAAATTCAATTCTGCATAGGGCAGGGGAGACCCCCATGTCACAATAGATTAATCAACTATCCTCTAACCGATTAGAGGATAACGCTTAATGAGGTTACGATGGCACAAATCATTTCAACAATTCAGAGAAAAGGGGGGGCTTGCAAATCAACATTACTGCAATGCATTGGCGCTCACATGGGGGGTGACAACGCACGGGCATTAATAATTGATACTGACCCTCAAGCCTCATGTATTGAATGGTCTAATGAACAAGATATCCCAAATGTTGATACACTTGCCCACCTCGATGAAGATACAATTTTGGAAGTGATCGAGAAGGTGAGGGGAGAGTATGACGTTATTCTGATTGACACAGCTGGTTATGACTCAAGGATGGCCAGCTACGTTATACAAATTTCTGATCTAATCCTCATCCCGTCAGGCGGTTCAAAATCAAATGTCATGGGCGCAGCAAGGACGTGGAAACATGCTTCCGTCACGACCCAAAACCATAAGAACCCACCAGAAATTCGTATCGCTTTCTGGGGTGTCAAAAAAGATTCAAAAGTTCACAAACATGCTGATGCCGCGATGAAGCAAGCTAGCATTCCTATGATCGACGCCCATGTAGGCAGTCTGACTGGATTTGAAGCGATGTCTTGGAATGGTGGGTTACCAAGCGGCGTTGCTAAAATGGCGCTGAACCAGTTCATGGCACAAATGCAGATTGAAGGTCTGCTTGATTTTTACCAAGATGAGTATGAGGCATTAGATGGGAAAGCAGCTTAATTCAATTGATATTTTGAGTGAACTCGAAGCAGAGGCGACAGCTCCTGCGCAACCAGAAGCTCCAAAGAAGCCCGCTAAACCCAAGACCGAAAAACCGGACTTAGGCATTCAGGAATTAAAAAAACGCGCGGAGGAAGCGGGGAGGGGCAAACCCAGCCCTTACCAGTCGGATCTTCGCGAAAAACTCCGAGACCAGGTTCAACTCAACTACGGAAAGATCCCCAAATTCATCGCTGAAGGCATGGAAGCACGCGCTGAAGAAGAGGGCATGAATAAACGCGAATATTTCTATCATTTGTTGCGCAAAGACGGTGTTGATATACCTCCATATGAAGAAATGGATGGCCGTAAGCTATGATGGAATTTGCATTTACATAATTCACATTGTATTCTTCATTTGTAAGCCCAAAAGGGGTGCAAACAAAAGGGGAGGCAAACACATGAGAATCATTTTAGTTTTTCTAGCTGCGATTTTTACGCTTGCTGGGTGCGATACAATACCTACTGGTATCCGATCTGCAAGCGAGCCATCAATTGGTTATATTGTTTTTGTGGGCGATTTAGATGGCCGGCGTAATCTATTTCGTCAAGATATGGACGGAATATCACCAGTTGGTGCCCCCGTTAAAATATACGATTTAGATATCGATACAGCGGATGGTGCATTCGATGCCAGATACCCCACTATAACGAAAGATGGTCGTTTCATTGTTTTCGTATCAAGGAGTACGAATTTCACTACATCAGGAGGTTCAGGTGCGTTTGATAGTGTCAACATCTCCGATTTTAATGGCAATATTATCGATGCGTTAGAACCAAACTCAAGCGGTTGCCGATCAACTAATTACCCTGACATCTTGGATTACGAGTATATTCAATTACCCACGCCTTCAGAGTTTCGAATGCTGATAGCATTCACTTGCGTGGACGATTACCCAAACCGCAGGGCTGTCATAAATGCAGCTGGAGCTAGATATGGAGGATACTTTGATGCTTCACCACCTGTTGGACCTCCGGGTGACGGAATCGTCAACGGATTAGATAGTTTGTCACCAACCGAATTTGCTGCACATCCAAACTATTCCGCTGATACCGGAGGGATTATCTTCTCGGCTCATAACAAGCGCATCATTGTTTCCGAATTTACCCATAATCAGCCAGGAAATGATTATATTGGATCTTCCAATGTGCATATTTCAGCTTCACAGCACAGAATAGGGGGAATTTGCAAGAACGGATCCACCACCACCATTTCCGACCCCACTGGCGGTACCGGAACCATCACCATACCTTGCACGGTCGAGCAAGATCCCGTGTTACGTGACGGATTTGATATCAGTGTTTCGGCCGATGGCACATTCCTCATGTATAATTCAGAGGCATTTGATAATAATCCTCAGCGCAATGAGGAATTATTTGTAATCAATTTGCCCTCTGGGACTATCCGTGAGGCCTACGATCTAACCACTACGAGCCTACCAAATGGAACTCAGCTTCCAGGACCAGGCCGAAACTTTGTGAGCACCATAAACGAACTTCCGCACATAAATGATCAACGTAACCATTATGGGCAGTTTGCAATTAATGGATTGCATCAATTCGTAATTAACACAAAATCAGGTGATGGGTTGTGGGTTGCTGAAAATTTAACCGCGCCACCTATTCAAATTCCACTACCTGCAAATATGAAGGCGGTAGAAGCGGTTTGGTATTACAAAGAACAGTAAGCTGCTAACAGCTACATACCTCTGAAATCTTAAATTGTCATCACAAATAATGGAGTAAGAAAATGCGCATAGTCATTATTGGTTTTTCTTTAATTATTGCATTGAGTTGTGGTCAAACAGTCGGGCATGCATCTGTTGCTGCGACAAGTGTAATTACAACCAACATCTCACAAGTTAGCGAAGATCATTCAAGTAAAATAGTTGGCAATTGGGGATGCTTTGTAAAGAATGAGCTTAAAGAAGATCATAAGGGTCGCAAGCACGTCGCAAATATAACCTTTGGCCCGTCCGGAAAAATGAGTGCTAATTTTGTGGTATTTGAAGAAAAATCCAAAGGTGGGAACATAACGTTTAACTTTGTATACACAGGGGTATGGTCTCAACACGGAGATATAATCGAACAAACCTTGGATAAAGTTAGACAGCGACTCATCAAAGTCGACCTCAATGATGCAACCGAAAACCAGATTAAAAATTTAACTCCCAAAGCTCATAGCCTTATGCAACAATATTCAAAAAACCTCGGCATTGTGAATTTATTCAGTCTTCATCAATTTCAAACAGGGCAATTCACAAACCTATTCCACGGCGACGCTTCGGCGTTAACGTGCGAACGAGAGTAGTTTTTCATATTCGAAAATTTGAGGTGATTTATGAAGTATTTGATAGTTTCAGTTTTTTTCATTTTTGTTTTTGCGTGTGCTAAAGATGACAATAGATCTGACAAAATCTCTTCAACCATTTCAAGCGAAGCCCATAGTAAAATCAGATCTGAGGACGAATTATTAGCAAACTACTCAGAAGCCCTTTTGTGTTTGACATTTTCCCAAACACCAGAACAGAGCGAAGTGTTTAGGAAAAAATCCATCGAAACGGGAGCGAAAATAGGTAAATCTATTGTCGAAATTAACAATGATGAAAAAGAACTGATTGATCAAAATTTTATTCTGGGTCGTAACAAGGACAAAATAAAAAGCGGCTCGGAAGCCGGGTGTTGGGAAAGAGGTGACGTAAGAGTAGAAAAAACAGCGGAACAAATAAATCAAGAAATAAGACGTAAAGGTTTAGGAAAGCCTTTCACCGTCTCTATACCGACTACCCACACAACCTTGTTCAAAGCACAGCGTGTGATTCACGATTTTGAAACGCTGCTGGGCACTACTCGGCCAAGTTCAGAGACTCTCTCTGAACTTGAATCAGCGTGGTATGAAGCGGGCGGGCCTGATGGAATCAATTCCCAATCCGAACAAGAAAAATTCCGAGAAATAATCAATACTATCGATTTAGGAGAAAACTCTAGATCTAAACGTATTGTACTTGGGGCATACGCTTTGGAATTTAAACATCGCGCAAGGTAATCAATCGAATACCAACCCAATCAGAAACCTGACGTCGATAGGCAAATGAATTAACTTTAGCAGCCAAATCAGCGTCGTGTCCGCGTTCTGGAGCGATCTCTAGTGGGTAAACGCTTGGTGCTCCTTGAAAACTCTCTGCTGGGCTTCTGTGCCTCAAATTTACGCTTTCGCTCCACATTAAGCGTTTTCCAGTCCTGGGTGAGGACGGTTTTCTCTTCGCCATGGATATGACGCATACGGGCATGCTCTTGCCTGTAGCGCATCAGATTTTCATAGAGCGCCTGTTTCCGAATGGCGCGCAACTCTTTGAGCGCACTTTCAACCATATCATTTTGTTCTTTGCGGGCAGTGGCCATCTGCTTTTTATGATCAGCCTGTAATACAGCCAGACGATCACCGGATGAGGCAATCAGCGAGAAGGGCTCTGAAATCGCTTTGTCTCCGATATCCATCACCATGGTTTTTAGGGTGTTGAACAGTCTGCCAGTCGTAGACTTCTCACGGTGAATAAATTTCTTCTCCTCGGCCTTTAGACGCTTCATGACGCCAACAATTTCATCGGTGTATTCAGACCGAATTGACTTGGCGACCATCTTCATCATGCCGTTATGCTCTTTGTAGAGGGCATTTTTACGTGTCTTATGCTGAGTACTAAGCGCCCTAATATCCTGGGCCTGGCGCGCACGCATGCTCGTCCCACGCTGTGAGAGCTCTTTCACGCGTTTCGCATAATTTCGCTCTAGCTGTTTGGCAGTCTCAGGACGATCATTTGCTATATCGCGCGCAAGTTTTCTGGCATCATATTCGGGCTGGGAGAGGCGTTTATTGCCCTCCAGGCGATCAAGGATTTCACCCGAGGCGGCCATGGCAATCTCACGATCTATGGGGTCTTTAATTTTGGCCGCTTTGCCCTTGGCGCGGGCATATTCAGCTCTGATTTTTGCATTCAGCTCTCTGTTTGGGCAAATATCCAAATTGTATTTTTTGCAATAATCCTGTGCAAATTTTTGCGCCTTTTTCTGCTCATTGGAGTCCTTCAGCAATTGCCCGTTTCTGGGAGAAACGCGGTTCAGCATGATGTGCAAATGATAGTTATCAGTATCCTTGTGAGCATAGGCAATAGCCTGATGGCTCTCAGCGCCAAGTTCCTTTAAAACATCATTTAACGCTTCCCGATAATGATCACTTGTGGGAATGCCATGTTGATCGACAAATGACTGATCCCAAGACGCTACAATGTGCATAACGGGCGGCTGCACCTTACTTGATATTCTGACGTCTTCACCACGAGCACGCGCCTCACGTTTAAGCTCATTCTGGTTGATTGCAGTTGCGGCCATCACGCGCCAGGCAAATTCAAGATTATCAGTGCTTAAATTGTGGGTCGCCGTAAAATCAACACGCTCTTTGGAGTTGTTTTTAACGCCTTTTGCCTCTTCTTCGGCCGTGCGCTTGTCATGGCTCAAATAGGCATGAAGCCCTTTGAATGAGTGCCCCTTGGCCTGGATCGCAACAATCATACATCACTCGCAATCTTCTCAAGAATAACTGTCAGCTTATTCAAAACAGGGCGGAATGCCGGTTTATCCTTTTTGGGAATACGGTGCTCATACAGGCATTGATCGAGATTGATGCCGATGCGGTTTAGCTCCATCAAAGTACGCGCCTTATCCTTTCGGCTTTGCTCGTCCCGAAAGGGGGGACGTCGAAGATTTTTAAGCGCCTCCACGACATACCCGCGAAAGTCATACCCCGCCTCAATGGCATTCAGATTAATCAGTTTTTTATCCTCAGCTGAAAGGGGGAGGGAGAGCGTTTCAGTAGCCAGTGCGCTAGCCAGTGCCGTCTGACGGAGATACTCCGACACAGACAGGCCGGCCGCATCTGCCTGGTCTCTCAGCGCCCGATCCTCAGCCTCCGTAAAGCGAAAACTTCTGAGGATTTTACGACGGTTTTCATCTGCAATTTGCGGACGTCCGCCACGGTTCATCTCGACCTCGTTTTGCACCTTCTGATCACTCATTGCAGCTCCTCCAGCCATACCAAATTGAGCGCGCCCACAAGCCTCGCAGAGCCAGACTGAGCCTTATCTCATTCAATAAGGTGAAGGTTTTTGTATAACAAAAACACATCTGGTTACACGCACTTATCCTTTAGGATACAAATTATTTACATAAAGTTCAACTTTTATTGGATGTCAGCGACCAAAGGCTCTGAGTGTGCGTGTAGCTCCCTGCGGTCGCACCGTGGCTCGTGACCCGTTATTGACGTTTCAGGCGCGCCACGATGAAGAGATGACTGCCAGAACGGAATTACAGTACTACCAAAGGGTAGGGGGGGTGCGATCGAGGAAATTTGACGATCAACAAAGTTGCTCGGAACAAATTTTCGCGGGGGCTGTCTGCCCCCAATCCCCCGAAAGGTACAGGGAACAAAGATAGGGACTATTGAACGCTCCAATGCCGAAACAAAGTGGTGTGATTATAAAGCCTGACAACGAGAATGAGGGCTCATAAAGAGCCCTCAAATCATTTGCTGTTTGAGTGATGGCACTACTTGACGGGCGTGATAAAGACAACACCTTCACGCTTGGAGAGTTCGAGCGGGAAATGATCGAATTTCTGGATACCGCCTTTGGCAGGGTCTCTCCGTTCCCAGATCGCTCCGATTTCTCGCGCTGAACCCAGCATATCGTCACCGTGTTCATCTGTGCCGATAATACGGGCGAATGAGACGCGGTAAAGTGGTTTTGGTTTGTTTTCTTCTGACATGATTTTTCTCCTTTTCGAGTATTTTGGCCGAAACCGTTTCAGCCTGTTACGTGTCGGTCGGCAGAACGAGTGGGCGTTTGTCAAACCCGAAGGGCGCTTGCGCCCGCAGTGCATTTAGGTTTGACGGGCGAACGGGAGATATGCAAACGTGCACGAAACAGATCAACCTGAAACAAAGCGTTTTCGGATCAATTAATTGAAACGGAATTTGAAAAACAGGTATGAACAACCAATATCAAAAATGCCGCTATCTACGATTAATTGCTTATCGAAAAGTCGGTGAATACGGAAAAGACAAGGTGGTGAAAATGGCGAAAAATGGAAACACACTGGAAACGGAAATTGCGAAAAAGGAAGAAGAGCTGAAATCGCTTCTTGCCAAGAAAAAGGCACAAGACGACAAGCTGCACTTGCTCATTGGCAAAAACATCAAAGCGAAGATGGCTCAAGAGCCGTCATTTAATGGCCAAATCATGGACATTCTGGATCGGACGGTGACCAACAAGCGTGAGCGCGAACAGCTAGGGCTTGGTGAAAAGGTCAATGTACCAGAAACAAATCAGCTATGAACTTCAAACAAATAACAGATTTTCCTTTATCCGGATTCACATCAAGCTTTGAACCAATAACTAAATATTTTGCGCACTGTACCAAGCGATTTGAAAAAATATTTGATGAGAACAAATCAAATATTACAGATACCTTCAGTGAAAAATGCTCCGCGGCTTTGACAGCTCTCTCTGATGCGCGCATTCAATTTTTTGCCGTGCACGTTCTTTTTTCTCAAGATTTAAAGAGTAACGCCGAAATAAAATCTGCTTTAAAATTAGCTGCAGATGATCTAAACCAGTGTGCACATACCTTGAACAAAGCACACTTAGAGATGTGCAGAACCCGCGATGAAGATCGCGACAGAAATAAAACTATCACAGAACAAGATCGAAAAACCCCCCTATTCATCGACTATGTATCACTACAAGGCGAAATTAACTCGCTAAGAGATCAAGCTTATAGATTACAACGCGAGCTATCGGGTTATAGCACAAATGATGACAATACTATTAATACAACAATCAAGATACAAACTGAGAGCAACAGTTTAGACGATTTACTCAAAGACCTAGAAGCAGATTCGTCGAGATTTGAAGAAAACCCAGATATGTTGGGTTTTATTCCAGCCGATTACGATAAATTCACAAAAGAGAACATAGCTTCATTCGAAAACGGCATTGAAGATTTCATAAATAAAGTCACTACAACATCAGATGCAAAATGGACGGAATTCGCAATTGCATGTAATGGCTGCGGCACAGGAATCAATCTTGCTGTTATAAGATTAGTCTCAGATATATTAAATCCGTTATTTTCTAATCTGACACGATCACTAATTATACCCATTTCATTTGAGTTTATCCCAGAAGACCTGGAATCAATACAAAAATATAATAGGGAATATTTTCAACCTCAGATAATTTCTATTTATACGAATATTTTAATGATCGGTGCACTTATATATTTTTTAGAGGGCTTTAAAAATTATTGCACCCTTGTTTTACAAAAGGAAATCCCTGATGAATATGCGCTTGAGCCGTCAGAAATATTTCTTAAATCTATCGATAAATTTAACGATTATATAAAGGAACTATTTCGTGACATGGCATTGCTGATAATGGATCAACGATTTGCATTTAGCAAATCGCCTTACAAAGATGAAATCTTCAGCAAAATTAACGAACATAGCGATAATTGTTTTGACATCTTCTGTCATCTTATGTGGAGCAAAAAATGAGTGAAACTTTAAACTTGGATGATTTCACTATCCCTGTTGATGCAGCCAATTCAGTCCGTCGCTGGACCAAAAAGCTTGATGATCTTCAACAAGATGCCTTTGTTAGCATTGAAAAAAAGATGGTTGCATTAGCAAAACAAGATAGCCCCATCCCTTCCCAACAGACTTACTATGCCAGTAAACCAATATTTTGGCAATTGAAAGCGCTATTACATGGCTTCTTAGATTCACTAAAATTTTTAGTTACCCTAAAAAGCAATAAGAATCTCCTTAAAGACAATTACGAAAAGATCAGCGGTGAGGTTATTCATCATCAGACACTATGCGAATTAGTGCGCATTCGTTTATTACGGATAGAAGCAATGATTTCTCTAATCACTACAAACCTTTCTAAGGATTCAGAACAAGAATTACTTAACGAGAATGATTTGATTTACTTACAAAATATGAATGATGTAGCTGAACAAGCGACAAAACTTACCAATGGTTTCGAGAGGGCATATAATATTATTTTAGAATGGTCAAAGATAAAAAACTATTATGACTACAGATCAATATCCCAAATTGACATTGAGCATCCATTGATTACGACAAACCCATCTAATGACAATTTGCTATCATACAAACTTCTACCAAATGAAAATCCTGAAAACTACACCCTAAATGTGATATGTTTTCCGGGTATTGATCGTTCAGGGGGCGAGATGGGCGTCGATCAAGTCGAGACCAAAACTCCGTTGAAGGATGTATCTAGCGATGCCACTTTCGACGGTGAATTGGGAAAAAAAGCAGAACTCAGGGAACTTGAAACACAAATCGAACTCGAAAAACAACGGTTGGTCGAAGCGAAAGAGACTTTCAACGCATTTCCGTGGCAATTACCAGCCAGTAAAAAAGTAGACGAGATATCTAATAAAGTAGAAGCATTATATTCAAGAATTGAAAAACTGCATGCTGATATGCTATTATATCCGTATACGGATCGTTCAGAGGGTGAGGCGGGCGGCGATCAAGCCGAGACCAAAACTCCGTTTAATGACATGGCAAGTGATGATTTTAAGGAAGCCAAAAAGTACAGAAAACCTGATGAACGTCCTGACCCAAGTTTAGCTTCGGACGCCGAACCTAACCGTCCTCGTAAACAGAGAACATTACGGTTTAGCGATGAAGAATTTAAAATACTTCAAACAAACAAAACCGCCGCAGGATTCAAACATCTGAACGATTATCTATTTGAAATTGCCAATCGTGATAGCATAAAACCAAAATAAGTCGGATACCCGACTATTGACAAAGTCGGGTATCCGATTTTATGCTCCAATGACGCGTGCCGTATGGTGCGCGCCGAAAACAAGGGAGCATGAAAATGTCTAATGAATATCAAAGGGTTACGCGTTCCCCGCATGAAAACGCGAAAAACTTCAACATCTTTAAGTTGATCATCCTTATCTTTGGCGTTCCCGCCATTTTGTGGAATGGCGCAAATTCAGGGTGGTTTTTCTTTCAAGAACTGACCAAGAACGGCGCAGACGTGAACGGGCAGGCGATTGCCGTGACAGCGGCCATTACGCTGTTTTTTGTGGGGGCGCTTTTTACCTGTACTTGGGTCGGCCTTAACCTCGTTCCCGACCTTATCCGTCGCGGCAAAAATGCCGTCGTTGGTTTTTTTGCCATCGTTTTTTTAACGATGGTTGGCACATCTTATTTTACTGGTGTACAGGCTGTAACAAGAGAGACGGCAGAAGAAGCACAACTTCAAAAAACCCTTAGCAATGGACTTGAGATTGTTGCGGCGAAAGGTGAGGCGGTCAATAACCTTATCGCGAAACTTGCAATTATCTCTTCACGGAAAGTGCAATTTCAGGCGCACTACGAAGGCGAAGTTTGTTGCGGTAATTTGTCGGGAACGGGTGGCGGCACTGGGGTCACCGCATCGACCGTTCAGTCTATCGTGACCGCACTCACAGTCGCAGAAAAGGATTTAGTCGCGCTTGATTCAAAGGTGAAGGGTTTGAATCGTCGGTTCACAGTCGTTAAAGACCAAATCGTTGCCTTGCAAAATTCTGATATGAATTATGCTGAAAAGACAGTTACTACTGAAAATCTCATGACGACGCTTGGCATTTTGAGTGATGAATTAAGTGCCACAATTTCGTCTGAGGTCATTTCAAATGCTGCTGATGCTGTGGGCATACACGCAAGAGCCCGCGGCCTTTCTGAACGAGCAATCGCAATTTTAGACCCTGAGACGACAGATACAGCCACTAAATTACGTGAGGGGCTGGCAATGATCGATCAGCAAAAAGCAAGAGAAATCAAAAATGGTCACCAAAAAACGGGACTGAATTTGATTTTCAGTAGCTTCGAAGCTGTGGGTTTGCTGGTTTGCGTGTTGGCGATTCTGGAGCTCTTCAACCTTGTGATCATTGTCATTCACACTGCGATTGTAACAGATACTGACGCAGAAAAAGAAGCAAATACATCGCCTCCTGCTTCACCAGCCCCTCAACAGGCTATGCAAGCCTCAATGCCTGCCCCTCATGCCCCTCATGCCCCTGTACAGATTGCACAGCCTGCAAGCGGACAGGTGATCGGGCTGAGCCCGTATCAGCCCCCTAAACGCTGATGCGCACAATCGGGATGAAGTGTCAGGTCAAAAGCACCTGACACTTCATCCTTCCGATATCAGGCAAATTCCCTGGTTTAAACATCAGAAAAGTCTGACTCCCTCATCACCTACAAACAATCGTCTTTAAACAAATTATTCAGGAATAGAGCTATGACACAGCAAAATACTCAGGAAACACCACGCGTCATCCGCAACACACTGATGAATAGTGTGTACAAAAATGCCACTCCCACAATCATCATTGCGTTGCTTGCGTTCATTGCCGCTGAATTGGCGCTCCCGCCTAAACTAAAACCTGCCTATCTTTTTGGCTGGTCGACTACAGGTGTTGAAGTAGGGTCTCTTGATCGCGAACGAGAAGCAAAGGCTGAATCTGAACGTGTGATTGGCCTCGCCAATGCAGAAGTTCAAATCAAGATTAAAGAAATGGAGACGAAATTTCAAATTGAGCTAGCGCGTCAACAGTCGGAATTTCAAAAACAGGTTATTGCCATGCAGGATGCAGCCAACAGGGCGTCTCAAAAAGAGCAAATGGCCAATAATGTGCATGCAAACGTCGCCCAAATCGCTGCCAAACAGGTTGATGACACAAGCTCAGTTCGCAAAGGCATTGCCAATCTTGCAGACGGTGCCTGTGAATTAGCTCCCTTCTTCGGTGATCCTCTGGGCGCATGTGATTATTCATCAAAAATTCGGGATGATTTGCAAGATGAACTGTTCGCAACGGTTGAGCTCATCACCCGTCCTACAGGCGATTTCACCAATGGCCTTGTTGATCCCTCGCAGCTGATGGTTGGAGAGAGGCTGCAAAACGATTTTGGCCGCACCGCGCCTGATCGGTTTGCAAAAAATGAAAATACCCCGCAACCCCCATCAATTAAGCCTGTGAAGCGTAAAGAGCAACAGCCCACACCGATTGATCTGACACAAAAAACCAATGAAGAGCTGGTTGCTCTGCGCAACGCTGTGAGTACCAGCAATCAGTTGAGTGTTTCACAGCGCAATCTTATCAGCGATATTGACCGCGAACGCATTCTGCGAGGCAATGCGACCTCCAGCAATCCGTCAGGGGAGGGATTGTAATGTACTTTACAGACAGACCCTCTCAAAACAGAAACTTCGCGCGTAAATTAAACAGCACTGCACAGTTTCTGGGTGCAAGCAAGAATGTCCTTGATCTTGTTCATGCCGTGAATATTCGCAAGCAGCGGGAAGAGACCGCTGAACGCATTGAGGAAGGATCGGCAAGCGGAAAGCTACAAAAATCTGAGCTTGGTGGCGAGGAAGAAAAACAAGCTCTTCTTTCCGGCAATTTATTTGTCGGAGCGCGGGAGGGCGTTTTGCAGATGTATGATGGTGAGCTTTCCATGGTCACGATGGGGGGGCCGGGATCAGGGAAATCGTCCCGCGTGTCTCTCCCCAACATCATTCATTCAGGCGGCAGACGCTCGACCGTCATTAACTGCGTGAATGGACAGGCAAGCTGGATGACCTGCCCAGGGCGCAAAATCCTCGATGGTCAAGAGCCGATCCTGCTTAACTTTTGGGGCATGCATGGTTGGAGGTCTGACTATTATAACCCCCTGCAACGGGTCATTGACGCAGCCAGGAAGGGTCAACCCGTCAATGACATGGTCAAGGCAACGATGGGGTTGCTTCATGGAAATTTGGAACGCCATGGCCAGAATGCCTGGCTATACCGGCAAGGAAAGACGTTAGGTGATATCGAAACCATCTTCAACGCCCATGAAGAGCCTGAAAACTGTACCTTTGGCAATATCTGGGATCTCTCCACCTCGACCATGGATCAAATGAAAGATCGATTGAACGCGATGACATTATCGGATGCAGGGGAGGGCTATGTCGCAAGGAAGGCTGCCCAGCTCCTTGATGGTTATCAACATGAATCAGCGGCCGAGCATCTCAGCTGGGTCACAGAATCCCTGGAAGAAACTTTCGCGCTTTATGCGCCAGGCTCGCCTCTTCGTGAGTTTACCAGCAAAACAACCATTGATGTTTCGCGTTTAAAAAAGCGGCCACAGGCGCTTTATATCATGACGCCAGATAAATACGCCGTCTCCCATGCACGCCATACAGCGCTCATGTTTGATTGTCTGATTGAGGAGTTGGCCGAAGCAGAGGGTGAGTGCAAAATATTATTTGAGCTTGACGAATTCGCGCAATTACCACGCATGAACTCAATCCTTACATGTTTGAGATTATACCGTGACCGTGGTCTGCGTCTCAACATCCATGTTCAAGATCCCGATGGCTTCTCTCAGTATAAAGATGATGGTGGTTATGCTGCCTTCCAGAATCTGACAATTGGACTGACCCTAGGTGTTCGCAACGTATCACATATGAAAGATATGCAAGAGCGTGCCGGCTATGACGCGGTTCGTGTTGCCACCAGCAATATCGGATCAGGCGGCCTTTCAGGGCAGTGGGGCATGGGGGAGAGTGAAATGGTGACCCCCATTCTGCCAGTTTCAAAAATCGCCCAAATGAAACCGGGACAGGCTATTTTGGAGATACCGGGATTTCGTACCATGATGATTGATACTGTCCCCTGGTGGCTCATTGAACCATGGCGGCAATATATGGTGAATAACCGCACGCATCCCGTGCCGCGTTTCAAATAACATGCTGATTTGGAACAGTAAAATACGGATCAGTATTTTTGTTCCGTATACTGTTTTATGATATAATTATAAAAAAGAAAGGATGATAAAATGACTGATAATAACGACCAGTTGGACCGGGCAATTGCCAAACATCAAGCACGCGTCAGTAGCGCCATCGAGGGGTATGAACGTGACTCTGAAATGGACGCGATGGTTGAACAAATGGAGCGTGACGGGGTTTCTGATGAAGAGCAGCGCGTGCGCATTATCGCCCACTATCAGGCGCAAGAATTAGAGGAGGCAGACTCATGAACATCTCGCCCTTTAGCCGCAGAAGTATGGAGCTTGCCGAGGCTGATCAGGTCTATGATCGCAAAACCCATCAACTCAAGAACCGCTTTGATATCAAAGACCCCAAGCGTCTTCAGAAGGTGGAACAGCTTCTTTTTGAAAACCGGGTTGCACAACTGCCTAAAAATACTGATTTCAGGAGCTATGAGGGATTTAAAAAAATCCATGCGCACCTGTTTCAGGATGTTTTCAAGTGGGCAGGAAAAGAGCGGGGCTACATGACGGTACGCGGGCAATCTCCATTTGCAGCGCCTCCATTCATCGAAAAATCGATGAATAAAGTCTTCCAGCAGTTAAAAGACCAGAAATTTCTGGTCGGCATGGACATGGCCCAATTTGCAAAACATGCGGCGCGCCACGTCAATGAGATCAACGCGGTGCATCCGTTTCCTGACGGGAATGGCAGAACACAGCGTGTCTGGCTGCAGCACTTGGCCAAAAATGCAGGCTATCATGTGATTTTAAAAGCCTCAGATCGCAGGCGTTGGAATGAAGCCTCACGGGTTGGATTTGAAAAACTGGATCATAAGCCCATGGCCGACCTGATTGGACAGCGCCTGATTTCAAAAGACAGGCTACGCCAAAAGGCCAAAGAGCTGAATATCGCTCCGATTGAGGCCACAATCGCCTTAAAGCCACTCAAACAGATGAGCGAGCAAAACAATAGGGAAAAATCCGTGTCTGCAACTCAGACCGAAAAACAGTCCCATGAAATGACACAGCAACGGGGAGGGGGATCATCGCTTCTGGGTGATCTTTTCAATCTCGGTGGCCTATCAAGCGATCTGCTGACAAGCGGGAAAGGCCCTGCTCACACACTAGAGCGAAAAACCAAAGTGGCAGCCAGATCGCAGACGGGCACGCTCACGGTGCGCAAATCCACACTTGAAGAACACTCCCCTAAGCGGAGCTTAAGAAGAACTCGAAGTCGTAGTCGCTGAGCGGAATTAACATTGAATAACAAGATGCTTTATGTTAATTTGTATACGCACTACGCTGAAGAGCCTATGGTGTGAACGAAGATAGAGAACAGCGTATCATTTCCCCGATAATGCTGTTCTCTTTTCATTTTCTCTTGAAAAATTGGCGGCAACCAATGAGCCCTTTAAAATATTCAGCAAATACCGGGAACAAAGATAGTATCACGTCTGATACTTTCGGTTGCTCTTGCCCAAATCGAATGGATGAAATCCACAAGCATGTCGATTGTCTTATGAATACTCATGGTGACTTTGATGCAGCGTATGAGCAAGCGATCGACAATGCACTGTTGATCAAAACGCATCCGTGCGCCTCATTTTATGACTGCGTGAGTGATCTTCTTTGCATTGTCTATGCGCCAGAAGACAAGCCATCTTGAGGTACAATTTTCTTCAAAGCAGCGGCATCAATGTCCTGCATTCAGAAATCAAACAGATCCTTTTGCTTGGCCAATAGCTCATCCAGCCAGATAAGATGCGCGAAGCCATTTATCAAATGAGATGTTTTCAGCGACATGTCTGTATCAACAGAACGACACCCTGACTCTTTCGTAGACTGATAGAGCGTATCCCTCTGGCGATGTAATTTTAATGCACATTGACGATAAATTGCCATATCACAGCGCAGTTCATCATCAAACCGTCTCTGAAAAGCTCGTACAGTCTCAGAGCGTTTTGGCTCGCTCATCTGATCAGCTTTTTCGATATCATCTCTGGCATAACCCTGATACCCGCTATCTTTTGTGGATTGCCAGATTTCTTTTGGGGTAAGAACACGCCCACCCAGAAAATAATACCATGGGTGTCCTGCGCTAGATCCGTGATGGGTATATTGTTTTTTAACTCTCATCATTGCCCCCTTAATACGAAAGATAGATGATAGAGTGACCAGCCACTGAAAATTCGGCGTAATCAACGCTTAAATCGCGGGCTATGGCATCAAGATCTATATAACTGGAAATGCTTTCAGGTATGTCGCCAAACAAACCGTCATCGACAAATTGCTCAGCCAGTTCGCGTATGGTTTCAACATGATAGATATCAATATCCAGATTATGGTGATCATCACAATCCAGATCAAAATTTAAGCCAACTTCACCAACACCGATAATAAATATCAGCTTTTGACTCTCCTCCCACTCATCAATCAATTCAAGAAAGCGCTTGAGATTAGCTTGGTTAAGCCCCAGGGCTTTTGCCACGGCGCAATCAATCTCATCACCATCGATGAACTGGATTTCAAATTCTTCGACTTTATCGCCGTAATCATTTCTGAGCGCCTCGGCTTTGGCGCGATAGGTTTCAATATCATCAAAATAAAATCCGCTTGCTGATTGGTCATAGGGCTGAGCAAATAGAGTAACTGTCATTTTATCCCCCTTTCATTGGCTATGGGTTGCATATGCAACCTTGGCCTTCGCCTGAGAACGGGGGTGCAAGGATCAGGATAAATCGACGGCGGGCGCAGCTTGCGAGCCTCGGGAACCGTCTATTTATCTTGATGCGCGCCAGGGGCAGAGCCCCAAGCAGGGTAAAACAAAGACCGCCAAGAGCGGACAAACATCTTGTAAGAAGGCTCGAAACCGATAGGCCAATACAGCCCTGTCTGGCTTAGTTGTTTTCAGTAGCTTTGATTTTGCAATTTGCAGGCTATGATCACAGAAAATCGGGGTTAAGTGGCTGACTTGATTGATTCTGGTAGATCAACGCGGTGCGAAATAAAAAGGTCGAGAATCTCATCTCGATCCATAAAAAGTATCTGGCTGCGTTGGCTTGCATCCAAATTTTCAGCTAAAAACTGTTTCGCTTGCTTCGTAATCTCACCTCCAGCCACTATGAATGCGTGGTCTACAAGGTGCTTTTTATTGGTATCAGGATCGAAAATTGGATGTGCAATCATCATTCTGACCTGATTTAAAATTTCGGTTATGTTTGTATTTCGACCTTTTCCAGCTGAGTCCAACTTTCCTCTTTTTGCCTGCACCCCAAAGTAAATCATATGGGCCGTAGGTAACGGAAGTTTCATCCACATATCTTTCCCGAATTCCTGAGCTTTGTCTTTATGCCCCGCTACCGAAATTCGGTTAAAGCCTAATACTTTAAAAAGTGGGTGAAGAACGTTTTCGATAAGTTCATCTTCACTGCAATTTTTAAGGTATCCGAGTAGTGTTTCTCTTTTTTTGAGTTCTTCTCGTGAAAAAACTCTATTCTTGTTATGACCCGCCTTCGCAACATTTTTGGTTTTCGAGTTTCTCAGGTAACAATTTCCATCTTCAGCATAAAATGCTTCTAACTGCTCTCTCGCAAGCGCCCTGTTTAAACAACCTAACGCTTTCGACCGCTCGTCGTCATCTGCCTCTTGCACATCCTCACGATCCATTAAAATACATATTAGGGTTGCAAATTCTTCTGGTGGCATAGAAGGATCGCTTCGAGGTTCTTTAAGAATTTCTTCGATTGCCCATGCCACCCAATGCCTTCGAGTTGATCCGTCATGCTCAAAGCCGGTTTCGCAGTCACGAAAAAACTGTGTGATGTAACTGCTGCTCCTATAAATGAAGTAACTGTTTCCTTGAAATTGGTAATCGCCAATGATCATTTCGGCGATATCCATGATTGTCCGATTGCGCATAATTAATCCGTAGTTAGTTCCACATCCGTGCTGCAAGTTCCGTCGCTTCTTCACCAACAAAGTCCACATAGATCGCCGTAGTTGATAGCTGAGCGTGCCCCATCCATCTTTGAAGCTGGGTGACAGGTATGCCACTTTGGATAGCATGAATGCCATAGGCATGGCGCAAACCCTTCGGCACCCGATGCGGCCCCGGTTGAATCTTCGCCTCCTTCATAATCCCAGTAATCAATCGCCAGCCATGCTGACGATGCCACGGCCATAAACGGGCAGTGTCGGCGTTCTTACGCTTCTGAGCCTGACGAAGCGAAAACGTCCGTTGCAGATTGTCCATGTAATCAGGGGGCAGGGGAACAGGCCGGAACACATCATCGCGGCGCTTTTTAAGGCTGCGAATGATCACCCGGTTATCATCGATATCAAGCCGTGAGGGTGTGACTTCAAGAGCTTCTGATATTCTGCATCCGGTGAATGCTATCATCTCGGCAAAAGATCGTGGTTCTGGGTCATAGGATGCTGCGGCTTTTAAGAAGGCTGCTCGCTCCTCAGCATTCAAATAAAGCCGCTTGCCGGCGGTGTCGATTAGGCGCATTTCACTCATATGAGACAGTATTCGGATGTTCTGTCTCATTGGGAAGAGTTTTTAGGGTAGATTTTCAGGTTATCCACGCAAATCAGGCTTGCGGGCCGGGATGGCATGAGACAGTATTATCAATAGTGTTATCTAAAATACTGAGCTGAATACCTGTGGGCTGCTCATTAAGTGCGTCTTACAATAGGCCGGGGATCAAAGGTGCAGTTTTTAATCAATGACAATGACCTGCAACGCGACATTGCTGTAAACCTTTCAACAGAAGCTATAGGCGTAGTTGTCTCAGTATTCCTATCTATAATATTTGCCAGATGGCTTGATGAGCGCGCACAGAGACGAATTTTTCGCAATCGTGCTGTTGCACTTCAAAAGCACCTTCTTGAAGTACACAACTTTCTTACAGTTCGAGCTCTTACCACTTCTCGGTACAAGAAAAATGAACCACACCCAATTATGGGTTTGCACCATTTCAGGATGGATTATTCTTTATTGCGAGCGGATTTCGAAAATTACTGGCAGAACGTTCGCGTTGATTATTCGCACTTAATTTCCGACGATTCAGTCGTAATTCTTGAACACACACGCCGTAATCTTGATAGATGTATTGCTTGTTTTGGCCTGCAGTCAGCTCAATTCAGAAAAAACGTGGCCGATGGGCTTAGCATAGAAAACATTGCACGTGATCAAGCGCACTGGGCAATTAAGATAATCGAAAGACTTGAGGACAGCGTGAACGAATTTGAAAATAAAATTTCATGGCTACGAAACTCAAAATTGCAGTCAGATAAGGACGAACTCCTTAAAGAATATGAAGAATTTTTTCTTCCATTTATTCCAATCGCAATCGAACAACTACAAGAGCTATAATGCAGATAGACATTGCCAGCCATCTGTATTTATTTGTAGGGAGATGATCTTACCCATAGGTCAGTTTACCCGAATAAAGGTTATCACACTTTTTTTGATGACTATACTTGTTTCAACATGATGGTATGTTCGCACTCACAAACAATCAGGTAAAAATACAAAAATTGGGGAAATAAATGCTGCTTAGCGAGATTAGAAATTTAGATGAATGGTTCAAAAATAAAGAAGAGCATTTCGGAGCTACAGCTAAGCTAACGGCACTAAACAGTATTCTTAAAGGTAATATTCAGGGTCGCCATCCCAATAATAGGAATCAACAGCTGGCCCTTAAACCTTTTACTGAAGAGAAGAATAATGCGATTGAAGCATTGAACTCATATACGCTAACCGAATTATCACAAGAGCAAATTCAATGCCTCGCCGTTCATGACGCTCAAAAATATATGGGTCCTCATGCCTCAACTGTTTTCAGTGATATGTTCAAAAATGAAGTTCACGACTTGGCTTACCTTCAAACTGAAACAGAAAAAGCCCTTAACGCCCTCAACTCGGCTAAAAGCAAGCTAAAGGCGCTTTCAAACGAACTTCGACCGTACTCAGACGCAATACATGAGACTACATATTTATATGAAAAAGCAAGATTGAGTATAATTTTTAAAGACGACGTAAAAATAGAAAGCTTGAAAGATTTAGAAGCACAATCAAAAGAGTGGTCAGTCATTATTCATGGTATAGGCGTTGCTTTAGGAGTGGCACCTGATGAATTTAAAGTTTTAGGTGCCCGTAATGGAAGCTTAGTTATTGATTTATATATGACAGCTGCCGCTATTGTTCCGATAGGGTTCATATTGAATCGGGGTTTGGCCATAATTGAACGTGTTGCTTTATCACTCAAGAGAATTGATACCATCTATGACCTAGACGGAGACGACCCTCAATATAAAGAACTAGCGGATGATATTATCACACTAAATGATAGATACTTCAGCATTAAAAAAACAGTCTCATCGAAAGAGATATCCAAAGATATTCTTGATAAGCTAGAACCCTCTGAAAGTGAAAGACCAGAAGCAGAAACACATCTTGATAGGAGTATAAGAAAAATATTTGATCACTTGCGCAAAGGCGGCGATCTGGATGTATTTATCCCCACGGAAAGCTTAGAAGACCAAGGGGAAAACGAAACCGATGACTCAGACCCAGCTATCGAAGAAGCCATAGAATGGATAAATGAGTTTAGACATAAAAAACTTGGGCTAGACAGGCAGGAAATAACCAAGTTACTTCAACACCTCGATTTTGAAGAAGAGGATTAGGCTCCTTAGTTTCTGTAATGATAATTATCACGTTGTGATTTGAACGCTTAAAGACACAATCACCGATCGGAAAAAGGGCTTTGGTACGCCCCTCGATCGGCGCTGATAAATCAGGCTTCCCACGTTCTTGAAAAACTAGAAATTGTGTTACGATATGAAAATGAACAGTTTCATACTTTATATTGCTTTGGCTGCACTGGCTCTGCTGTGCGTTGCTTGTTTCAGCTCGGGTAAATCAAAGCCGCTCGAAAGTGAGCGTTTTACTGGCCGTGTCGATTACGTCTTTGACGGCGACACATTGCGCCTAAAAGGAATAAAACAGCGCATCCGGCTTTGGGGTATTGATACACCAGAAAAAGGCGAAAAGGGCGCTGATGCTGCCCGTGATGCTCTAAACAAGCTGGTGCGGGGCAAACGTCTAGAACTCATCAAAATAGATACTGACCGTTACGACCGCATTGTCGGTCGGGTTATCCTCCCCAATGGAAAAGACGTGTCGGCCATCATGATCGAAAAGGGTCATGCAGAAGAATATTGCCGGTATTCCAAGGGGTTTTACGGGACGTGCAAATAGGCTTATATCCAGATAAAAATTCGGAGGTTCAATTGAGCACAGTTTTAGATCTTTTTTGGTTGGTTGTTGATGATGCTAAGCGGAATTCTTTGGCTACAGACCCAATCAATTCAATAACTCATCCACTCAACAGCATCAGTCACCCTTTGAAAAGTATTTCGCACCCTCTAAAAAGCTTAAGCCACCCGGCCAACTCGATCTCAACACGAAATCGGGGAATATTACGCATTCGGGAGTTGAAGAAACTTCTTGATGAATATTTTCCAGAGCGATGAATTTTATGTCTTTTAATCGTAATTGCGAAACACATTGAACTGTAGATGACTCCATGAATCCCATACAAGATAATGTCTTCCCGAAAGGAAAATCCGTGTTTAAATTTCTGTTAGGCGTTCTAGCTGCTGTTGTTGCCGGGGTAATACTTTGGTTCATGTTGCCAAATGAGCAACGAGAGGCAGATAGAAGGGGTGATGCATTCTTTGCGTGTCTAGCAGACCCTACATCAGACGCTGAGAAATTTGGTCATGGCGGAAATTGTTGCGCGCATCTAAAACCTCTAGATGCCCAAAAATTGGGTGGTAAAACGCTTAGATGCATAGGATTATAAATAACCGATATTAAAAGTTATCGGACATATGATGTTCCTACGGAACTTCATGGGATATATTTTGGTAAATAATCTCCCAATTATTATTATATACTAACTCAAAGGTTTGTTTGAGACGCTATTTATTTGGAGCTAATGGAGGGTGTTCGGCAAAGAGAGAGTGCACTTTGGGATAACTTCGCCCTGCATTACGCAGCAAATACTCTCAGATTGTCAATCTCACGATAAAATAAGCGTTCATTTGAACCACGACAGTATTCTTGACCGTTGCATTTAGCTGGATGGCAAATAGTTACGCGGATAACTTCAAGCTCCTCAAACCCTGCTTTTAGCATCACTTCGTCTAAAGCAAGATCAAGATCTTTCAGTGATACATTAGGAAGCAACGCGCTGCAGGCACCTCCACCGACAACTGGCAATAAAATCAGGTCGCTTTTGCGTTGAAACGTAATCGCCGAAATGCCGTTATCCTCACGGCAAATGGGTGCTCCGTAAATGTTCCTTCGGCTTGCAGTTTGCCAACCTTGATCGGATGCGCTTTCACACCCAGTTTCAACTAGTGCCAGAAATTTTTGCACCTGATCTGTGGCTAAAGAGCTTTTTGAGGTCGTCGGTGCAGAAACACATGAAGAAAGTCCTGTAACAATAATGACTATTAGCAACGAATGATACCAACTTAGACTCATTGACAGTCTCATTGATTGTACTCTCGGAAGGTTATGACTTGCATTAACATAAGCCAAAATAAATATATCTGGTGATATTCTTAGTCTGCTGTACGTCACTTGAAGTGTCAAATCCTAAGCAGTTTTCAGTCATTCGTGTTAACACTGATCAATGTCGCATGAGGGCCACTTGCAGCCCAATTTATTATGGACAAGGTTATATCCGATAATGATATTTATCGGACACAATAGATCAATCTATATATGCTGCCTTGGCCTTCTCCGGCCTCCAGCCAAGACTTTCCGCCAAGTCGAATGCTGTGGCGTTCTGCTCGACAAGCTCATTATAGCGCTGTCTTTCAAAGGGATTTAGATCACGCGGGTTCGGATTTTCAATCACGATCAAATCCAGCATTCGCCCCGCTGCTGATCCATAAGACAAAATCGCTTCAATGTTTTTAGGGTCATGACGGATGATTGTTTCTGCGATTTTGTGTTGTTGTATGTAATCATGACGCTCCCCATAGTGCTCCAATAAAACACCCGCGATAACGCCAATCATTTCACGGCGCGATAATACACGCATATAAATACCCGACTCAATCGACTTATCCGTCATGTTGATGTTCTGACGTATCCACGCATTGCGTGCGGGGTTTGCTCCGTCTGTAGTTTCAAGATTGATCCATCGCTCGATCTCATCATCATAATATTGCACATATAGATGAAATGGAGCTGTTGAGAGTGAAACTTTAACATCAAGACGATCCGCAAGGATCAAGAAAAGTATCGGCATTGACACACAATTACCAAGCCGTGTCTCAAGATATGTGGATAATACCTTATTTTGAATGTTGAGCCCTAATGGATCAGAAAGATCGTAGGCAAATGGTCTGTTATCGTTCCACTCCCCAGCCACATAGATATGCTTGCGAATAGCCGTGATTTTTTGGCGAGATGTGGCTTCATGCGGAATTTCAGCGCGAATATTTTCCGTTAATTCGTTGAAGGAACTCTTGACTGTTTCAACTTCAATGGAAGGATCAACAATTTTGTCGACAGCAATTTTTATTTCGAGAAAATCAATATCCTGATTTAGATTATAGTAGCTTTCTAACAATGAAATTGACCGGCCTGAACGTTTAGAGCTTTCAGCATGTACGGAAAAAATCGTGAACCAGAATAGGTAAAAACCAATAATCAATACCCTTCTGAAACTCAGTCGCATTTTAGGGAGGACCCCTGAGAGGAACAAAGTTTTATATGTTCCATGAAACTATTAGAAAACTCTGGGTCATAAGTTATAAACAAATTGTCAAAAGAGGAATTACCAATAAATTGTTTCTTACGTTTAATATATAGCTCTATTAATTCTTTTTCCTCGTTCCTAGCCTTCACTAAGGTTACTTTTTCACCGTCTATAATTGTCGTTATTTGAGTTAAATCTTCGTTATCATCGGAGTAATATTCCTTATGCTGACTTTCTAGAATTGTAGCTACAAGTGTTTCATTAAAATTATTATCTTCTCGAACTTCATAAATGCTGAAAGCGTTGAAATCGGGTCCTAACGTAACCCTAGCTTCAATATTTAATGCATTATCAAACCCTATGCAAAATGTATCACCCCTAATATCACAATATGAATACTGATCACCCGGGTAAGTAACACAAGCCGTAATAAATTGAGTAACGAATATTACAGCGATATATCTTGTGAGGTATTTCATGCTTTCAGCTCAATCTTTCTTTACATTACACTGGCAAATCAAGAAACGTCTTAATTGCTCAGAGTTTAAACCTCTGCCAAAATTCATGATATTATCTCGACCATTTTGGTTAATTCGCCCATGCGTTAAATTAAGTATGTGTCCAAATTCGTGTCCTGCTCGGGCTGTTCTGTCAACTGGGCTTAATTGCAAAGTTACTCTTGTACCCCCTATTTCGCCCGTTGAAGCGGGGCGACCGGGGCCGCTATGATTATTTTCTACAACAGTGATAGTATTACGCTTCCCACGGGAACGTTCCACAACTGTCGCATTCACGGTAAAACCGTCATATTGTCCGCCATCATCTATTGTACCCGAAACCCGGTCTTCAATATCAGATTTAATTCCTGCTTTGTCTTCATTGGATATCTCATCACCTTTGAATTCAACCGGGATAACCACATCAATAGTTTTATTCTCCAAATCTACAGTATACTCAGTGTGCTCACCTGTAGGATCAAACTTATTTATTGGATCATTCATTGCATATGCGTACAAATTCATCTGATCCTGATAACCAATAGGATCAGTTTGCAAAAATTTTGCTTCTGCATTTTGAATGCTGAAAAGTACTAATATTACCGCTATAAGATATTTCATGATCCCACCTTTAAAATTCCCATATTAACCATAATAAATAAGATATTGGAGGCAAGGAAGAACTTTAAAATTCGACAGAATTTCACCGATTTATTGACTTTATGGGGAAATTGATAGCCTGCTTCAGCCAATAGGTTGTTTTCGTTGGTCTCATCATGTCCGATATAAATCGTTATCGGCCGCACTTGCTCCCTTTCTCCACAGTAGATAAAATTCGTTATAAAACCCCTGTAAAGCATTAGAATTGTGAAATCTCTTCTCCAAATGGAATTCGGAGATCAACAATAGGATCGAATTGACTTGTTTCAGACCCTGCCCTGCAGTTTTGAACGGCCGGATTTTTCCGATTGAAGATACTCATATAATTTTGGATGGTAATTCTTTAGGTCAGCCTCAGAAAGGGTTGCCTTATCCCATTTCGACATGGCTCCGACCCATCCATCAATAATGTCAAACAAGTGATCATTAACGATGGGGCGACTATAGAACCCCTGGAGTATGCCAATTGCAATAGCGTCAAAATAATTCAACAGCACTATTGCATCTGCTTCAGGATCATATTTTTCTTGATCGCCTTTTCCTTTCTCCCAACTCTTTATTCTTTGAATTACTGTAGCCAAAACCGGATCAAGATCATATCGATCACACGCCTGTAGAGTTGACCATTTTTGTTGAGAGAGTCTTAATAAATTGAGTTGTTTAAAAGCAATATAAGCAACTGCCACTGCTGCTATACTTGAAATTCCAGTGAACAACAGCGTAATTATTTCTAATTTCATGATCACTCTCCCCACATATTTTCGCTATTATTATGTTAAGCTAAAGGTACATTCGGATGTCTGTACCGTCAACACAGCGTGATGTACTTACGATGTGCTTATATCACTTTTCTGACGTTGAGTCTGATTGGGGTTGGTCAAAACAGGCCGGTACACACTCTATTGCCCATGATTCCGATAATCGAAATTATCGGACATTATATTCTGTAAACACGCAATGTACTGACGAAACCCCGATAGCGCAGCCAGTTTTTATGTAACCATATTATTCCCCTCG
>CAYZLR010000029.1:33311-35993 GCA_964479275.1 uncultured Caulobacterales bacterium | reverse complement strand
CCCTGCTATTCAAACCATGAAAACTGAAGTTTTTCAGCTGCCTGTTAAAACAAAAAGCCCTCTTTAAAGGTCAAGCCGTCTGTGCCTGAAAATTTTGCGGTGCCTTTTTTGCGTTTGATTGTGAAACTTGCTTTTTCAAAGGCGTTGTAGGATTTTGATTCGACCGTATCGACGGCCATGAATTTTGCATTCGCACGTGTGGGCGTAATTTCCAGATCTATATATCCGTGCTCCTCGCCATTTAAATACCGAACATCTTTATTTTTTTGATTGGTGAGTAAGGCGTATTCTGCACCGCGACCGCCTAAAAATGCTTTGCGATAGGGAGAGGGTGACGTCACAGAATGAACCCCAAGCTCAACACCTATTTTCTCGCCATCATCCCTCGTTAAATCATTGGCCCACCAGGTATGGGTGTCCCCGGTGACAACGATTAATCCATCACCATCAGTTGATTTTTGCACCAACTGATAGAATCGCTCGCGCGCAGCAGGATAACCATCCCATGCATCAAAGTTACTGGTCAGGCCCAGCGTCGAAGCTTGAATAAAGGCGCGAGCTTGATCCCACTCCGCTTCCAGGGCCAGAATGTCTTCTTCGGTTGTGTGCGGTGTGAGATCAGGGGCGATCGTTCGCCCCATAATGATTTGATTGGCAATCAGTCGCCAAGGTTGTCCGGCTTGGGCTGATTTGGACAAGGTTTGCTCAAGCCATTTTTCCTGAGCGCTGCCCAGCATTTGTCGGTTGGGATCGTTTAGAATTTCTTTGCGAAATTTTTCAACATCTTCCGGGGTTTTAAATGTTGGAATGATCTCACTATACTGAATATCGCGCTCGCGGGCCATCAAACGTGTTTCGATGGCCCCAAGGGTGAGAAGATTACCGTAAGAAAAGGAGCGAAAAAAAGATTCGCGTGCGCGTCCGGGTGCTGGGTCCCTGACGGGCATCCATTCATAATAAGCTTGTAGGGCAGCGCGCCGTCGTGTCTCCCAATCTCCCTCCGTTGCCGGTGTGTGGTTTTCCGCCCCATTTTTCCATGAATTATTTGCCGTTTCATGATCGTCCCACACCGCGATTAGCGGGTGGGCGGCGTGCATGGCTTGCGCTGATGGGTCTGATTTATATTGACGGTGGCGTTGGCGATAGTCTTGCAGCGTTAAAATTTCATGGGAAGGTTCATGATTGCGGTCCAATTGTTTGCCAGTTTGGCCGCCATAGCCGTCATTTCCATACTCATAAATGTAATCTCCGAGATGGATCACGGCATCCAGATCGTTATTTCGTGCAATTTGATCGTAAACATTAAAATAGCCAAAAGGATAATTAGAGCATGACACGATAGCAAATCGTGCTTTTTCAATGTCTCCCTTTGGTAAGGTTCGTGTGCGCCCTATTGGTGACGTTACTCCATCCAATTCAAATTGAAAATAATAGGTTTTGCCAGGTTCCAATCCGGTTGCATCAACTTTGACTGTGCCATCGCGGGCGGGAGAAGTTTTGGCAGTACCTCTTGCTGCAATGATTTCAAAATTCTCATCACTGGCTATAACCCATGTCGGGGTTTGTACTCCCGCTGGCGCATTGCCATTCTCATCGCTAAGTCGGGTCCATAAAATGACGGATGTATCCGTGGGGTCGCCACTTGCGACACCGCTTGTGAAAACGGTGTTTTGCCGTTGACTTTGCGGGCGTGTAAAAGCTTGAAATGGGGTGAGCTCAGGCGTGCTCGCGCATGACGCGGCGCTTCCGGCAAGTATCGAAGTCAAAGCTGTGCGCCGATTGATGATTTTAGATTGCACTTTTTTACCCGTTTTAGTCATGATGACTCCCTTGAAATCGCTGCCTGTTATTGTCTGTTATGAGGACATTTTTGTATTTTATATGCCATAATGAATGCTTTTGCATGACAATGTTGCACAACAATTGGTCATTTTCACATCTATAGGATTTCATGGGAAATCACAGATGAGTCTTGAAGCGATTTTTAAGGCGGCGTATGCATAGGGTTCATGAGCACCGGAAGCGCAAAAAAGTCGTTTGTAAACGGGTTGCGCCAATTTTTCGGTTGGGCTCTAAGGTCGGGACATCCCTGACGATCACAACATTGAACAAAGCCTATAGTGCCGGAGAGAGTGAAATGCCCAAAAAAAGTGAGCTTTATGTCCAAAAACCAAATCGCTGGCTTAGGGCGATAACTGCAAAAACCTTATTGGCTGGCGCAGCGAGCATGTCTTTGGCACTTGCCGGATGTGGTGGAAATGATACCGAGCAAAAAGTCAGCGCAGATGAGCCGCAACACGCTGCCAAGGGGAGATCCGCGCTTGATCCCTATCCCTCAACATATCAACCCTATGCCTCTGAACTGACCTTGATTAAAGGCGCGACCGTTTTAACGGCGACAGGCGAACAGATTGAACAAGGTTCAGTTTTGATGCGGGACGGTAAGATTGAGGCCGTTGGGACCGATATAAAGGCGCCAAAAGGCGCAAAAATTATCAATGGTGAGGGCAAATGGGTTACACCGGGGATTATTGATCTTCACTCCCATCTGGGGTTTATCCTTCACCATCAACACAATCAACGGCGGACGGTAATGAGGCAACAAACCCCAATACTGCCGAGGTCTGGGCTGAGCATTCGGTTTGGCCACATGATCCAGGGTTTACCCGGGCATTAGCGGGG
>CAYZLR010000029.1:0-33301 GCA_964479275.1 uncultured Caulobacterales bacterium | reverse complement strand
GACATCGCTGCAAATATTGCCCGGTTCTGCAAATCTGTTTGGTGGGCGCACTGTTAGTTTGAAGAATGTGCCAGCGCGGTCCGTACAGGCCATGAAATTTCCCGGAGCTCCGCATGGATTGAAAATGGCTTGCGGTGAAAATCCAAAACGCGTCTATCAAAATCGTGGCCCGGCAACGCGAATGGCGAATTATGCTCATTATAGAAAGGCGTGGATCGAAGCGCGTGCTTATAATGAAAAATGGAAAAAATACGAAGCTAAAATCGCAAAGGGCGGTGAGGCAGCTGATAAAGCGGAGGCACCAAAGCAAAATTTACAGCTTGATACGCTGGCGGGCGTTTTAAATGGTGATATCTTGGTGAATATGCATTGTTATCGCGCCGATGAGATGGTTCAGGTGATCGATATGGCTAAGGAATTTGGTTATAAAGTCAGAGCTTTTCACCATGCCGTAGAAGCTTATAAGGTGGCTGATTATCTGGCTGAAAATGAAATTTGTGCCGCTGTTTGGGCCGATTGGTGGGGTTTTAAACTCGAAGCTTATGACACCGTTGGTGCCAATGGAGCGCTGGTTCATGCACAAAAAAATGGCTGCACGGTGATCCACTCTGATGATGATATCGGTATTCAACGTTTAAATCAGGAAGCTGCGAAAGCTATGGATTCGGGCCAACGGATAGGCGTCGATATACAACCGAAAGATGCCATTGCCTGGATTACAGCAAACCCGGCCAAGGTCATGAAGATTATTGATCAAACGGGAACACTGGAGCCGGGCAAGATGGCCGACGTTGTTTTGTGGTCTCGTAACCCATTTTCTGTATACGCACAAGCAGAGAAAGTCTTCATTGATGGCGCCTTATTGTATGATCGAAATGATCCTGCACGTTCGCCAAGATCTGACTTTGAGCTTGGTCAATATGACAATGATTTTACCGGCGGTGCGGGGCAGTAGGTCCTGAATTTGATGGGTGTAAGGATTAGGAATTTCCAAATGAAAAATTTGATAATGAAATCAGCGAAGATGCTGAATAAGACGATTAGGTTAAGTGCGGGCGTTGTTTTTGGCGCGATGATTGCTCAGTTTGCCGCTGCGCAAAATGATGCAGCCACCATTGCGATTATGAACGGTCAAGTTAATACGGTGAGCGGTTCTATTATTCAGGAGGGGGATGTAATCGTTCGTAACGGCGAAATTATTAGTGTAGGCTCTAACTTAGCGGCGCCAGAAGGGGCAACAGTAATTGATGCAACGGGTAAAACGGTTACGCCGGGTATTATCTCCCCTTATTCAACAATTGGTATGGTTGAGGTCGGCGCGGTTGCCGAGAGCAATGATGCGCGTATTGGTGATGATCTAACTCTTGGGGCTGCCCTGAATGCTGCTGACGCTTATAACCCAGCCTCCACTTTGATTGCGGTTAACCGGGCTGGCGGTGTGACCCGTGCGGTCAGCGTGCCGCCAGCGGGAGCTTCAATTTTTGGCGGCGAAGCTATTATGATTGATATGACGGGACGTAATCGATCCATCACGAAAACGGGTCTTGGACGGAGCCTACAACTTGGTTTTGATGGCGCGCAGCGTACCGGGAACACGCGATTGGGGGGGTGGGCGACGTTACGAGAAACTCTCGATGCGGCCATTGCGTATAGCAATAATCCAGGCGGATATAATGAGCGCGATTCAGAGGGGCGTTATCCTATAGCGGATTTGAAGGCGCTCTTGCCAGTAATCCGCGGCGAACAAAAGTTGTTAGTGACCATTAATCGTGCCAGTGATATCCGCAACTTGATCAAATTGAAAAACAATTATCGACTGGATGTTGTGATTGTTGGCGGTAATGAGGCTTGGCGTGAGGCGCGTGCCATCGTGGCTGCAGATATTCCAGTTATTTTGGATCCGCTTCATAATCTGCCATCGCAATTTGAAAACCTTTCAGCTTCAGTTAAAAACGCTGGATTGCTTAACTAGGCGGGCGTTGTTATCGCATTTTATAATACGGCTTCGGGCGCGCATAATATTCGTCTGCATACGCAGCAAGCTGGTAATGCGGTTGCTAATGGTTTACCCTTTGAGGCAGCCCTGGCGGCGATTACGATTAACCCTGCAAAAATTTATGGATTAGATGAGCGTCTTGGAACGATTGAAGTGGGTAAAAGGGCTGATGTTGTTGTTTGGGATGGTGACCCTTTAGAGCTTTCTTCTCGTCCTGTGGCTGTTTTCATTGATGGTCAGCAACAATCATTGGAAAATCGTCAAAACCAATTGTTGCAACGCTACAGAAATCTTGAGCGCGGTGATCTACCTCATGCGTATCGCGGCGGGAATTAAAACTCAGTGATCAAAAAGGGAGTTGGAGACTTTTTAAGAGTTTTCAACACCCCGTTGATTTTTATCTATAATCTGTCACAAATATTGTTTTTGGTGTGTCACCACTCCAGTAAAGCAGGATGGATCATTTATCCATGGGACGGATCATCGTTACGACATTAGCTCTTGCGGCAATATGGTTGCTGCTTTCTGGGTATTTTGATCATCCGCTCTTGCTGGTTTTTGGAGCTTTGTCGGTCTTATTGTGTGTATGGTTGGCTTATCGCGCGGGTATGCTTGATTCGGAAGGCGTGCCAATTTCGGTTTTCCCTGGAATTATCGGATATATGATCTGGCTCACCTTTGAGATCGGTAAATCTAACATTCTTGTCGCAAGGGAGGCCTTAGCCATTGAGCCTAAATTATCCCCTAAGATGTTTAAAATCCCTTTGAATAAACATTCGAATGAACGAGATGCATCAATAGATGCGCCTTCGGCCATATCTCCGGTTTCGCCTCAGACGATTGTTGGTAAAGTTATATTCGCCAATTCCATTACATTAACACCGGGGACTGTCAGTGTCGATTTAACTGAGGATCATATTCTTGTGCATGGTCTTACAGAAGAATTATGTGATGTGGACGGTATTTTATCCATGGGCGAGCGAGTGTTTAAGATCGATGACGGCGTCGTAGAAGAGGGGGGCGCTTAATGTTTATGGCTGTGACAATCGCGATTCTTATCGGAATGGCTCTCGCGCTTGTTCGTGCTTTTGCCGGGCCTACACTCTATGACCGTGTCCTTGCCGGCAATAGCTTTGGGACTAAAACGGTTCTTCTCATCGGCGTATTCGGATTTTTAACGGGTCGCCCCGACTTTCTGGATATTGCCCTGGTTTACGCATTGATCAATTTTGTCGGCACCATCGCGATTTTAAAATTCTTTCGTTACCGCACACTCTCTGTTGCTATGAATACTGATAGCCCACAATTTCAATTAGATAGTGTACCCGGTATGGAGCGCGCTCCATCCGTCACGATTAATGATCCTTTGTCTAAGAAGGAAACCGTGAAATGAGCTTAATTTTGGATATTCTTTCCTGGATTGCTTTTCTTGTTGGCGGTGGGTTTGTGTTAGTTGGGAACATTGGATTGGTTCGGTTTCCAGACTTTTATAGCCGTTTGCATCCTGCGGGCATTACAGATACTGCCGGCGCAGAACTCATCATGATCGGCATGGTGTTACAAGCGCCGAGCTGGATCGTCGCGGCTAAACTCGGTTTTATTGCCATTTTTCTTCTTCTTACCAGTCCTGTTGCCACTCATGCGTTGGCACATACAGCTTGGGTGAGTGGGCTTAAGCCTAAAATAGGTAAGGGCCTCACATATCAAGAGGAGGAAGACGTTTCATGATCATTATCTTCACCTCTCTGAATGAGGCATTGGCTGGATTTATGGGGCAAAATTTTCAATTTACCAACCTGGCAACGCTTGCAGGGGCTTCAACCGGTATTGAAACAGGCGTGGATTTTTCAACCAAGTTTAATCCGATTTTGCTGGTAGATTTGGTGTTGTTGACGATGTTGGTTCTGGTCGCGTGGCAAGCGGTGAAATCACGTCATCTATTTGCCGTGGTGATGTTATCAGGGATTTATTCTTTATTGTCAGCAGCCTTTTTCGTAACTCTCGATGCGGTGGATGTTGCCTTTACTGAGGCCGCGGTCGGAGCGGGGATATCAACGGTCCTTTTGCTAGGCGGCATGTTGTTGACGTCACGTCAGGAAAAACCAGTACCGCCGGGCCGGTCACCTGTTGCCTTGGCAATTGTGATTGCGGTCGGGGCGGCGCTATTTTATGCCACCATTGATATGCCAGCTTTTGGTGACCCTAATGCCCCGGCAAACCGAGCTGCAGCGGTGGGGGCGCAATATGTTGAGCAAACTCCGAAGGATATTGAAGTGCCCAATATTGTGACCGCCGTTTTGGCCAGTTATCGCGGTTTTGATACTTTGGGTGAAACCTTAGTGATTTTTACTGCTGGTCTTGCTGTGATTTTACTTCTTGGTGTGGGGAGCGCGCGGGGAGGGCGTGAGGTCATGGATACTCCATCTATAGATGATAAATCTAAAAATGGGGGGGATCAATAGTGGATCATTTAATTCTGAGGGTGACAACCAAACTCCTCTTTGCACCCATTTTGTTGTTTGCACTTTATGTGCAATTTCATGGCGATTACGGGCCAGGAGGAGGGTTTCAGGCCGGTGTAATTTTCGCAGTTTCGTTTATTTTACACGCGTTAATTTTCGGACTTGATCAAACTCAAAAAGCTCTCCCGCAACGGGCTTTGCTGGTTGTGATGGTGGTCGGTATTTTATTTTATGCTGGAACTGGATTGGCGACCATGATTTTAGGGGGCAATTTACTTGGGTATGATGTTCTTGTGCCCCATTCTACGCATCATGCGGGGCAACATTACGGGATCTTATTGGTTGAGTTTGGGGTTGGTCTAACGGTTTTCTCGACCATGTTGACAATTTTCTATCACTATGCCGGCCGAGAGCCGGAGATTGATCCGGAAGACTGGTAGATGCTGCAATTTATTCTTGGGCGTTATAATTACTGGATCGTGATCATTTTGATGATGACGGGACTTTATATAGTTTTTTCACGCAGCAATCTTGTCAAAAAGATCATTGGGCTGAATATTTTCCAAACCTCTGTTTTCATCTTTTACATAACGATTGGTAAGATTTCCGGTGGTACTGCCCCAATTTTTATTGGCGGCCACGCAGATGAGGGGGGACATGGCGATGATAGCCATCATGGCGCCAACGAAGGCCATGGTAGTGAGGCAAACCATGGTGAGACGAGCCATGACGATAAAACTCACGGTGAAGATGGGCATGAAACCTTCAATGATACCAATGCTCATGACCTCGATGGGCAATTGAGCATTGATCATTTAAACAATAATTTGCAGGCGAAAACAGATAACCCCTTTGCCGATGTTTCTTCTGAAAATCTTTCGAAATTGTTGGCCGATAAGAGTGCCGAAGGGCTTGCTAATCACGAGGCGAGTACTAATTTGCCTAATAATTTTGGGGATACTGATCAAATTGAGATCGCTGGTAAAATTGCTAATAGCGTTTTAACCGAAGCTAAGGCCGGGCTCAGCAGCAATCATTCTTTTTCTCTGGAGATTGAAAATGAAACAACAAAGATCGCTGGCGATTTAGCTCACTCCATTACCAATGCGCCGGTGACAAGTGAGGATAGTTCAAATGCTCACGGTGCTGCGCATCAAACCCTAGACGCTACTTCCCATGGGGATGTTGGCCCTCATAGCGACGCCGTTATTGATGTTATTTACACCAATCCTTTACCGCACGTCTTGATCCTGACTGCCATTGTTGTTGGTGTTGCCACCACAGCCGTGGGATTGGCGCTTGCTGTGCGAATAAGAGAGGCCTACGGCACAATTGAAGAAGATGAGTTGGAGGCGGCGGACGATATCGCAGAATTTGGTCAAAGTGGTTCCTATAAAGATGCGCCAGAACTCGCCAGCGGTCACATTAGTGAGGAGGCCTCTTCATGAATTTTGTTGATCAACTCCCCGCATTGCCAATCATCTCTCCGCTCATTTTAGCGCCAATTACAATTCTTTTGCCAAAAGGGCGACTGGCCTGGATCTATGCGACGTTGGTTTCTTGGCTTGTTTTCTTCTTTTGCGCCTCGCTCCTCTATCAAGTTTATATGCATGGCTCAATTTCTTATCATTTGGGAAATTGGGCACCGCCCTTGGGCATTGAATATCGCATCGATCTTGCCAATGGACTATTATTGACACTGATTTCAGGGATTGGGGCATTGGTGTTTCCCTATTCCTACAATAGCATTATGTCTGAGATCGATGAACGCCAGGGACCGGCATTCTTTACAGCGCTTCTCTTGTGCATGACCGGTTTGCTCGGCGTAACCATTACCGGTGATGCATTTAATGTTTTTGTGTTTTTAGAAATTTCCTCTCTCTCCACATATGCGCTAGTGGCGATGGGCGCGCAAAGAGATCGCCGGGCATTAACCGCAGCATTTAACTATCTGGTGATGGGCACCATTGGCGCAACTTTTTTTGTTATCGGTCTTGGGCTTCTCTACCAAGCAACCGGTACGTTGAATATGGCTGATATTCAATCCAAACTGCTCAATCTCGATAACCGCATGGTGCAATCCGGCTTTGCGTTTATTTTTGTTGGCATGGGATTGAAATTGGCAATGTTCCCATTGCATCTTTGGTTGCCTAATGCATACACGTATGCACCGTCAGTCGTTTCTACATTTTTAGCCGCCACGGCAACCAAGGTTGCGGTCTATGTATTAATACGGTTTTTCTACTCGGTCTTTCATGCCTCTTATGGGGTTGATTTTGGCTCCCTGTTTGCCGCGCTTCAATATGTAGTGATGCCGCTTGCGGTGGCAGGCATGTTCATTGCTTCCTTCGTGGCCGTCTTTCAAGATGATGTGAAACGCATGCTCGCCTATTCATCGGTCGCCCAAATTGGCTATATGCTTTTGGGGCTTTCCCTGGGAACAGAAGCGGGGTTGAGCGCAACCATGGTGCATATGTTTAATCATGCCCTAATGAAAGCTGCATTGTTTATGGCTGTTGGTTGTGTGGTCTTGCGTCTTGGAGGGCATCAGGTTTCGAATTTTTCTGGCCTTGCCAAACGCATGCCTTTGACGGCGGCCGCATTTATCATTGCCGGCCTATCGTTAGTTGGTGTGCCACTAACCGTTGGGTTTGTTTCAAAATGGATGTTGTTAAAAGCAACATTTGAAGTCGGGCAATGGATCCCTTCATTCTTGATTGTTGCGAGTTCTCTCATTGCTGTTGTCTATGTTGGGCGCATCATTGAAATGATGTTGCGTGATCCATCAGAAGAAAATACTGATCTGATAAAAGTTCAAGAGGCCCCTCTCACGATGTTGCTACCCATGTGGCTTCTTGTCATTGCGAATATTTATTTTGGTTTGCAAACCGATATTACCGTCGATATTGCCAGAGGTGCTGCCGGCGCTTTTGACCTTGTGGTGAGAGGGGGGCAATAACGATGTCAATTTCGCCAAGCTTAGCCATTCCCCTAACATTGCTAATGCCGGTCCTTGGGTTTTTCGCCATATGGATGCTGGATAAGACGCCCAATTTGCGCGAAGCCGCGACATTAATTACGGGGTTTATATTATTACTACTCGTTTTGTTGATCTTTTCTGCTGTTGGTGACGGCGATAGTCCCGGTTATATTTTATTAAATGTGATTGATGGCTTGAATATTGAATTCCGCGTTGAACCTTTGGGGGCCATGTTTGCGCTGATTGCAAGCGGCTTGTGGATAGTCAATTCACTCTATTCTATCGGATATATGCGTGGTACGGATGAAAAACATCAAACCCGTTTTTATATGTCATTTGCGATCGCGATTGCATCTGCAATGGGGATCGCTTTTGCCGCAAATCTTTTTACCTTGTTTATCTTTTATGAGGTCTTGACCCTTTCAACATTTCCTTTGGTAACCCATAAGGGCAATGACGCAGCGCGCCATGGTGGGCGTGTCTATCTGGGTATATTGATGGGGACATCTATTGGCCTGCTCTTACCGGCTATAGCTTGGGTTTATGTTTTAACGGGCGGCGGAGACTTTACCCTTGGCGGTATAATGTCAGCCCACATTGACGAAGTGGGGCCTTTGCTTCCCGTTCTTTTAGGGTTGTTTGCCTTTGGCATTGGTAAGGCGGCTTTGATGCCAATTCATCCCTGGCTACCAAATGCGATGGTCGCACCGACACCTGTTTCTGCTTTCCTTCACGCTGTTGCGGTTGTGAAAGCGGGGGTGTTTTCTATTTTAAAAATAGTTGTTTACATATTTGGTATTGATCTCTTGCGTGATACCGGCGCATCAACGCCGTTTATTTGGTTGGCAGCGATTTCGATTTTGCTCTCTTCCATGATTGCGATGAATAAAGATAATCTCAAAGCCCGCTTGGCTTATTCAACAGTGAGTCAATTATCTTATGTCACTTTGGGCGCTATGCTTGCGACGCAAATGGGGATTATGGGCGGAGCCATGCAAATCGCTATGCATGCTTTGGGCAAGATGACCCTGTTTATGTGTGCAGGCGCCATATATGTTGCGAGCCACAAAACCTTGATTTCGCAAATGCGCGGGCTAGGGCGCACTATGCCGATTTCGTTTGGACTGTTTTTTCTGGGAGCCATGTCAATTATTGGATTACCTCCCATGGGCGGCTCCTGGCCCAAATTTTTTCTGATGGTTGGTGCCGCCGACGCAGGCCAAATTGCAATCATCATTGTCTTGATGGTTTCTTCAATTTTCAATGTGATTTACTTGCTCTCTATTCCCGTTCAAGCCTTCTTGATGAAGGCGGATGATACCTCATCTCGGCCTGCTGGAGCGCAAGGTGAAATGATATCCTGGGGCGCCCTGAAAGAAGCTCCGTTCTGGTGCCTTGTTCCACCAATCCTGACAGCCAGCGGGGCTTTGCTTTTATTTTTTATGTCTGGCTCTTTATATGACTTTCTTGCGCCTATAGCTGGGTTCGCCTCTGGATCGGGGAGATAATTATGTCTGATCAAGATCACCGCCATAATGACGTAGACAAAGGCTGGGCGGAAAAGCCTAAATTTATTCGGTTTTTTATCATTGGGTTAGGGCTTGCGTGTCTCCTCTCGGCTTTGGCTGGGTTTGTTGAAGCTTGGCATAATCCGCATCCTCATTTTAAAGCCGAAAAATTTCCTGTGTTTTTCGCGCTTTGGGGATTTAGTTCGTTTATGTTTATCGTCCTTGTTGGACAGCATTTACGCAAATTTGTAAGCCGTAAAGAGGGGTATTATGACGAGCGTGAGTAATATGCTTGGAGCCTTATGGTTAAACCCTGCCGTAATCATGACTGTCGGGGCGTTTTTGGCTGCCCTGGCGCCTGCTGCCATCCGCAAGTTTCTGGCTCTGGGCTTTGTTGTGCTCAGTGCGCTGAAATTTTATCAGCTAGGGTTGGTTGAGGCTGGGCAAATCGACCTGTTTGGTGAAAACTTGGTCACGTTACGCATAGATCCTCTTGCACGCATATTCGGTGTTGTTTTTCATATCGCGATTGCCTTGAACCTTTTCTATGGCTGGCATGAAAAAGATGACCGCGGTCAAAATTTTGCAAATCTTGCCTATCCTGCTGCTTGCCTTGGGGGGGTATTGTCAGGTGATTTTCTAAGTTTATTCGTCTGGTGGGAGATTGCTGCAATTACCTCGGTGCTACTGGTTTGGGCAAAAGGCACACGGGCAACCTATCTTTCCGGGATGCGCTACTTGTCTGTGCAAATCCTTTCGGGGGTTTTACTATTGGGTGGTATTGCTCTTTATTACCGCGAGACCGGCTCAATTGCTTTTGATCAAATTGGTTTACGCGACCCAAACGGAGCTATCAAATTACCCGCTCTGTTTCTGTTTATGGCGTTTGGAATTAAAAGTGCTTTCCCGCTTATCCACAATTGGGTGCAAGACAGCTATCCAAAATCAACCTTGACAGGAACTATCGTCCTCTCGGTTTTCACAACTAAACTGGCGGTTTATTCTTTGGCGCGGGGGTTCCCTGGTACAACGGAGCTTGTTTACATTGGTGCCGTGATGACGATTTTCCCAATCTTCTTTGCATTGATAGAAAACGATTTGCGTAAAGTGCTTTGTTATTCGATTAACAACCAGGTCGGTTTCATGGTGATTGGAATTGGCGTTGGAAGCGCAACAGCTCTGAATGGAGCGGTTGGCTATGCGTTTTGTAATATTATTTTTGAAAGTCTTTTGTTTATGGCGCTCGGCGCTGCGATGTATCGCACGGGCACTTCACAAGCCACCGAGCTTGGGGGGCTTTATCGCCAAATGCCTTTGACGATGGTGCTGTGTATTATTGGCGCACTATCGATTTCGGCCTTTCCGTTCACGGCTGGTTTCGTGACCAAGGGGTTGATTATTGAGGGCGCAGCGGCTGCGCATATTCCTGGTATTTTGGCTATATGGCTAGTGTTGCTTTTCGCCTCCGCTGGTGTGCTTGAGCATGCCGGGATCAAAATTCCATACTTTACATTTTTTGCTCATAGCCATCCTAATCGAAAATTTATTAAGGATAGAGTGCCGACGGGTATGTATATCGCGATGGGGATATCTGCGTTTTTAAGTATTGCCATCGGCGTTATGCCTGGCTGGCTTTATGCTCTCATGCCTAACCAGTCCCAAATTCAAAGTTATAACCCTAATACAGCGTATCATATTATAGAGCAGCTACAGTTGCTATTATTTGCTATTTTAGCCTTTGCTGTTCTTATTAAAATGAAATGGTATCCTGCAGAAATTCCATCAGATAATCTTGATAGTGATTGGATTTGGCGGGTGCCAGGTCGTAATATTATTAGATGGGGAAACAAGGCCGTTAACTTGATTTGGCTATCTATCTGGGGAATTATTAGCCGCTGTGTCAGTGACGTCTCAAAGAATATATATTCTTTGCACGGACCTGAAGGGCGTATGGCGCGCTCCTGGCCTGTCGGATTTATGGCACTTTGGACCGCCATTGTTTTGCTTGCGGTATTATTGCTTTCTTTTCTGACGTAAGAGGATTTTATTGCTTTTTAAGCTTTGTCTTGGCCGATCAGAAAACTGACGAAAAGTTCCGTACGGTATTCGGACCCAATTGCATATGCAATGACAAACTAAAGCGTTTCCAGACCAAGCGGCTATCGGTTGAACTGCAATACATGCGAAAAAAGAAAGTCTTCAAACACCTTAGCAATTCAATTGGAAGTGGAGGTGCGATAGAATGTGGTGATAGGACCTACAATTTTGTTTTGTTGCATTCATGTGCTTTAATCACCGGCCACTTTTGGGTAAAATGGTCTAAACTTTAAAAATTCGATAACACTCATAAATCTGCATATATTTGCAGGTATTGGTTCTGTTTCTGTAGATGGTAATTTCATCGACAGAATTAACTAAATCAAGTGCATTGTGGCGCGCTCAGTTTATATGATTGTTGCTGACTAAATATTAGTTTTCATCTTAAAAAATCGATATTAGGTTATTTATTTAAATGTTTTTTATTTTTTATAATCAGTTTACATATTAACATATTTGGCGAATTTAGAAGCAAATTTTGTTAAAATTTATCCCCCCTAAATAAAAGGACCGTATACTCTATTTTATTGTTGTAATGTGTAATTTTAGGGTGACATATGATGACGGGGAGATTGAATATATGCCACAGAGATAAGGTGGCACAGCGTCATATTGCGCAAAAATCTATTGATCTTATTTGTAATGCATACGGAGTAAGTACGGCTATGGTGATGGCGCCAGGGCGCTCTCAGGCCCATATATCTCTCGCAAGACAAGTAGCGATCTACCTTGCTCATGTTGTTGGGCAGCTGTCTTTAAAACAACTATCGGTCGAGTTTGGGCGTGATCGTACGACTATTAGCCATGCTTGCCACATTGTTGAGGATCGGCGAGACTCGCCAATGTTTGATAAACAGATTTCTTATCTTGAAGTAGAGTATGAAAAGCAAATTATTGAGCTGTACAGAAATTGGTTATCTGTGAGTTCGTATTATCACGCAGGAATAACAAAAGCTGGTTAAGTCGCGCATAAATCGTGCGTTTCAAATTCGGCATTATTCTGCATTAAGGTTTGATTTTGCAATCATTTGTACTGTCGTGATCATAGAGGCAAGTCCATTAGAGCGTTGCGGTGTTAGATGATCGCCTAAATCCAATGGTTGAAGCGCATTTTGGGGGTCGATTTTTGTAATCTGATCAGCAGTTTTATCTGAATAGAGCGCAAGTAAAATGGCTACTAGCCCTCTTACGATATGCGCATCGCTATCAGCGTGTAGTTTTATGATTGTGTCATTACCAGCATTGAGAGTCTCGTAGGTAAGCCAAACCTGACTTGCACAGCCCTTAACCTTATTTTTCTCATTTCTTTGTTCTTCCGGGTAGGGAGAAAGTGATCTACCTAAATCAATAATATACTTATAGCGATCATCCCAATCGTCGAGAAAAGCAAAATCGTCTATAATGGTTTCAAAATTAGTCATAGTTTACACGCGTTTTTTTACCGTTCTAGGGTGCTTATGATGATTAAATGCAAATGGTAATATTTTCAGAGCTAAAATGTGATTATTGGGCGACCCAGTTTATACAGTTGCTCACATCATTGATGGCATGCTCGCCAAGACAAAATGCCTCTTCATAAGGCGTCCGCGTAGCCGCAATACATTGGTTTAAAGTTAAACGAACAATAGAAAGGCATTGTTCTGATTTTTTGTTTTTGGCATAGGAAGACACGACTTTATTGTTGAGCGGACCAACGGCATAACGCGCTGCTAAATTTAAGATACGGTCCATAATGACTGTTGAGCCATCAGCAGAACGGATCGATGATGATGACTCATATCCCCATTCTGGTGTCCATTCTATCCATGTTGATGCTGTGATACCGGGCTTCTTAATGCCTTCTATTTTCGTTGTGTCAAAGACGGGCAGAGCGACCCCAGGACGATTAGTTGCATAACTTTCTGCTGCATCTAGTCGCGCTGCGCTGGAGGACAGACGTTTTTTGCCCCAGCGGGTTTTTTGCATTGCATAGGCTTCAGTTTTAAAGTTTTCGCCTAAAGAATTCATGCGCAAATGATCATTTTTTGCGATCGCCATGACTTTGGCAATGGCTTCTTGGGCGCCATTGAGTTGGCGCGGGTATCTGGGATTCGCTGAGAGTTTGGCGAGGAAGCGATTGCGAGCCTCAGCTAGCTCCGCTTCACTTAAAGGTTTTGTTTTTTTCTTTTTCTTTTTACGGCGCTTCTTCTTTTTTTTCTTTTCAGGCTCGTCATTCTCACCGCGTAACTCTTTGCGCAAACTTTCAGAAAAAGCCGGACTATCGGCGACAATCAATGCGGCATAAGCCATCCAGCCACTCGATAGGGCCCAACTATCATGGGCTGACAGACGATGGAGGGCTTCCCGCGTTGTCTCTGCGCTATCAAATGACATGGATTGAATATTTGCTACATCCTGACGAAACCTTATATAATCTATTGCGCGAAGCTCCAGTGGTCCCGGGCGCTCTATGGCGGGTTCTTCCCCGTCAATGGCCCATGACGCTAAGGCAGCCGTTAAATTCATGCTCAAAGCTGCTGATAGAGTTAATAGCCAGGACACAAGATTCTTTTTTGAGGTCAAAATGGTTTTTGTCATCGCTAAAGAACTCTCCAGCCGTTGTTTACGCAACATAAGTTTCACCATTTTTTAAAATTGCCCTGAATATGAGGTTTATCAATTCTTCCTGAAAGGAACATTACTTAGTTTAACGGCTTTTGTGATTAATACGACCCTTGAATACGGCGGGGAAGTTGTTTTTTGGCAATGTTTGGCGATGCAAAATTCGCTAAAACCAAGAATTACGGAGTGGTTAAGGGTTGTTTATCATTTATTAAGAAGGGTTGTGTCAATTTGGGATATGGATTTTTGATGATTCGCAAAATTTTGTGTTGGTGATCTTTTTGCCAAAGGTTCAAACGATGTCAGTAAAATTGCGAATGCTTAGTGTGGGGCGTGAGTTTTAAGGGTCGGTATGGAGAGAATCGGTGCATAAATGAGATAAATTCGAGGTCGAAATGACCTTCGGGCATGCGGCTATCTGTTTTGAGTGAGGTTATCTATTTTGAGTAAAGTGCCGGTTCAAGGCAAACAGGAGATGTATGGTTCTCGGGTAATAGTTTTGTGATGGGGATAAATTTTTAGGCTTGAGTGCTGATAAATTCTATTGTTGAGAAGTTGAGTTTATAGAGTTGAGAAAGGCTTTTATGTTTAAGCGGTTGAGAGAAGTATTATCTCCCTTGGTTTTTCCTGTTTCTGAAGGATCTGGTAAAACGAGCAGTGGATTTATTGGCATCAAGGACCCCGTATGGCGTCCTGGCGCGAGTGAAATGATATTGGTCGTGAATAAACGTAATCGTATCGTCTCTCTTTCAAAAACTGCGATAAAAACGTTGGGATATTCTAAGAAGAGTCTCTTGGATACGTCGATATATCGATTACTCTCTGGTGAAGATCAAGATCAACTGGCCAGTGCATTAAATTATGTGCGCAGAACCGGAACGTTAGTAGAGGGCAGTCATCATTCCATCGTTCGCAGAATTGATTTAACGCTGAAGACAGCGGCGGGTAAGCATGTGGTATGTGCGGTGCGCGTGCAAGCGCAATCTAAAAGAACTATTGCTCTCCTGTTCCATGATTTGAGTCAATCGGCAGAAGATTTATCAGGGGACATGAAGATTGATACATTCTCACAAGCCTCATCGTCAGCACAGGCACCTATGGACACTAAATCTCAACCAAAGGAGGCAAATGACGCGTACCTATCTTCGGCGCAGTTGGCAAATTTGAGCCATGAGATGAAAACTCCCTTAAATGCAATTCTCGGGTTTACTGATGCTATGCGTGAGCAAACTTTTGGTCCCCTTGGAAACGATCGCTATCAAGAATATGTAGATCATATTTACACATCGGGTGAACATTTGATGGGCTTAGTGAGCGCTATGCTGGAGCAAGCACGCATCGATGCAAAAGAATACCGTTTGAAGCCAACGCTAGGTAATTTAACCGATATTGCTAGCGAATGTGCGGCGATGGTTCATCCGCAAATCAAAGAAGCTGGTTTGAAATTGAATACGCATTTGCAAGATGTGGATGACAGCATGTTGGACAAGCTGGCGGTAAGGCAGATTGTGATTAATTTATTGTCTAATGCGATTAAGTTTACCAGCGATGGGAATGTTACCCTTGAGAGTCGGTGTGAGCCAAATGCTCATTTAAAGATTGTTGTGCGTGATACTGGTATCGGTATGAATGCGGAACAACTGGATATGCTTGGAGCGCGCTTTACAAAAGCCAGCACGAACGGTGTACGCGGTGCTGCGGGAAATGGCTTAGGGCTGAGCTTGGCAGCGTCGCTGGCTGACTTGCATGGTGGAGAATTAATGCTTGAAAGCGCGCCCGGAGAAGGTCTTTGCGCAACTTTAACATTGCCGTTTGTGAGCGCCCTGGCACCGCAACGTGAAGAAACTGATTTCGACACTGAGAATCATCAGTGGGCTCGTAAAACAATCACGTCCCCTGCCATTAAGGACGTGCCCCTTGATGGCTCTGCTGCACAGGAAAACTATCAGGCAGGAAGGCCAGAAGCATTACAAACTCAAATGGAACGCATTGATGATTATCGGCGTAATTTGCAATCAAAACGCGATGTGAGCGCAGCTTAAATTTGAGCATTATCTGTTCAATATTGATAACGAATGACAAGAGCAAAATTATTAGCTGGATGAATTTCGATGGAACATCGAGGAGTTTGTCAAGTTAATATGCTAGAGAGAAGTTTCATACCTTATTGATGTAAATCCTCCAGTCGGTATGAAAACGACTAAAGCACCTCCGCATCAAATGCTATCAAAGAGGTGACTTCTTATTGTTTTATCGCATCTCCGGATGCTCAACCGAATGCCTTTGCATTATAGGGCGTCAAAAGGGCTATACCTCAATATCATGAAAACCATTGCGCTTCAGATATAAAACCATATGATTACATTTGAAGTAGAGGTGTTTTAAGTCTTTCTTTTTTTTGCATTTATTGCAGTCCAAACGCTTCCTACAGACACGCGAAATGCCCTAGGACTCAATTTGTGAAGTCGTGAGTGCCCTCATACTGAGGGCTTGTATTTTTATAGTTTTATATTGCTATTTTAGCAAAGTTTCTACGTCTTTGCACTGATGATTCAATGCCCATAGTCTCACGGTATTTTGCAACTGTACGACGGGCAATTTCAATTCCTTCCTGATTAAGGATATCAACGATACGATCATCAGATAGCACAGTTTTTTGTGTTTCTTTATCAATGAGCTCTTTAATCCTGTGGCGGACGGCTTCAGCAGAATGCGCTTCGCCGCCTGAGGTCGAAGCGATAGAGGCGGTGAAAAAATATTTCAGCTCAAATAACCCGCGCGGAGTTGCCATATATTTGTTTGCGGTTGCCCGGCTGACAGTCGACTCGTGCATTTCAATCGCTTCTGCGACGACTTTCAGGTTTAAAGGGCGAAGATGTTTGATCCCATAAGCAAAAAAGGCATCTTGTTGACGCACAATTTCACTAGCAACTTTCAAGATGGTGCGAGCGCGTTGATCCAGGCTTTTTACCAACCAGTTGGCGTTCGTCATTTGCTCGTTCAGGAAAACTTTATCTTCTTCCCGTTTTGCATCACCGCTGATTTCAGCGTAATAGTGTTGATTAATCAGCACTCTTGGCAGATTGTTGGAGTTTAATTCAACCTTCCAACTCCCATCGGGGCCTTGACGAACATAAATATCCGGGACAACTGCATGGACCGCGCTCCCTCCAAAGGCATAGCCTGGTTTAGGGTTTAGCGTTCTCACTTCAGCAATCATGTCACGAACATCTTCTTCGCTGGATTGAGTAACTTTAATCAGGCCTTTTAAATCGCCCTTTGCCAGAAGCTCAATATTCTCAATGAAAGAGGCCATAGCCGGGTCGAGTCGATTAACTTCCTTAAGCTGTAAGCACAAGCATTCTTTAAGATCACGGGCTCCAACGCCGCAGGGTTCAAAGGTTTGGATAAGTGCTAATGTCTCATCGACAGTTTTTTCTTCTGCACCAAGACGATTGGTAATGTCGGCAATGTTACCACGTAGATAGCCTGCCTCATCAATAAGATCGATGATTTCTGCGCCAATCAACAAAACTTGTTGGTCTCGGCTATTAATATGAAGTTGCTCCGTTAAATGTTCATGCAATGAAATTTCATGGGTTAGGGCAGCATCAAATTGCCGGTCATCCATAGGGGCGCTGCCGCCAGAACCGGTATTACTCCATTCGTTAACGGCATAATCATTTTGTGCAAATTCCTCACTCGCTTTGTCGGAACCAGAAGAATGAGGGTCAATGTCTTCATATTCAGCATCTATACTCTTAGTTGCGTCGCCGCCACTTTCTGCGCTCGTCATTTCCATTGGCGTCATGGTTGGGTCATCGGAATTGGCTTCAGCACTGGGGTCGTTGGAACTTTGATCCGCGGCTGCTTCGGGGCCATCATTATTGCGCTCACGTCGCTCCGAGTTCGGATCGTTGTTTTCTGACAATCGTTCCAGGAAAGGGTTCTCTTCCAACTGCTCTTCGACATATTCGGAGAGCTCCATGTTGGAAAGTTGCAGCAATTTAATCGCTTGTTGCAATTGGGGGGTCATCACCAATTGCTGTGATTGACGGAATTCTAATTTCGGACCTAACGCCACGTGCCCACCTTACTCTTTACCAAATGTTTACATCTGGAAGCCATCTCCCAGATATACGCGCCTAACATCCTCATCTCCGACGATTTCAGACGGTGTTCCCTCTATTAATACCTCACCTTCGTGAATAATGTATGCACGATCGATAATATCTAGCGTTTCTCGGACATTATGGTCAGTAATCAAGACCCCAATTCCGCGCGTTTTGAGGTGGCTGACTAAATCACGAATATCGGCAATCGCTAAGGGGTCAATGCCGGCAAAGGGTTCGTCTAGCAACATATAGGCTGGACCCGTTGCCAATGCGCGGGCAATCTCTACCCTGCGGCGCTCCCCGCCAGATAATGCAAGCGCTGATGCGTTTCTAATGTGCGTAATAGAGAATTCGCTTAATAATTCATTTACCAAAGCTTCTTGTCGGTCTCGATCCTTTTCAACCAATTCGACGACAGCTTTCAGGTTTTGTTCGACTGTAAGGCCGCGGAAAATTGACGCCTCCTGTGGCAGATAACCAATCCCAAGGCGCGCACGTTGATACATCGGCAAGCGGGTAACATCTGTTCCATCAATCCTGATGGCCCCTTGGTCTGCGGGGATCAATCCTGTAATCATATAAAAGCAGGTGGTCTTACCCGCGCCATTTGGTCCCAAAAGTCCAACGGCTTCACCGCGATTAACACGCATAGAAACATTTCTGACCACTGGACGTCGTTTAAAAGATTTTGCGATCCCCTCAGCGCTGAGGCCGCCATCACCTTCAATCACTGTTGGGCCTTCCTGCATCTGGCCGTTAGATTTAGGAGAGGGTTCAATGCTTGCCGGTCTGGAACTTATTTTTTGTTTGGCGTCTTCAACTCGAATTGGTTGCGCTTTCAGATTTTGTTTTTCTGCGCCTCTCCCTTTTTCGCCGGTAGAGGCATTCGTTACTATTTTTCTCGGGTCAAAATGGTTTTCATTCTTGGGTTTCGCTGGCCCAGAAGCCTGATTCGATGACGTTGGAGGTGTATTATTATTATCCGTCATAAATTTAAAAATCCGTATGATTATTGTCGTTTAAAAATCGATGCCAAGGTTGAGGTTGCTGTTTTTCTGATCGTTATTGGGATCAATTTTTGTTTAATTAATTGTGGCAACTTGATCGGTGTAGAAAACACCCCGAACGCGTTCGCCCTCCGCAGGCGAAAACATAACCCGGCCAGTATCGACCCAGTAGATTGCGTTTCCCGCTGTAAAAACATTACGACCTTGTGTGACGATAACATTCTCAGTCATTGTCAATGTTCTGGCTTTTTCATCATAGATACCGCGGTTACCACTAATTGCCTGTTCGCCATCAGAATAGCGAACGTGCCCTATGGCTGTTATTTTTTCAATGCCGCCTCCAGTATCCAGCGCACCAATAATTTCATCCGCCACAAGAATGGATTTACCTTGCACAATGCGCACATTCCCACGCCAATGGCCTTGCTTTTCGGTGCCTTCAAAATGGTCACTAGACACATAAACCGGGAGTCCTGATCTGCCTATATTTTGGGCAAGCGAGGCTGGGCTTATCAGGGGAGCCATTGCAATCAAGCTTGAAAAGGCTAGTGCAAGAGTTTTTAACCTTAGTGAACTTGTTTTAGACATCAGATTTTTAAGCATTTTTATCAATCCAAACAGGGCATATCTTTTATGCGATAGTGAAAATTTCTTCATTAATCGATCACCCGCGAAGTGTGTATGTGATCTGGGATCTATGGAAGATATCTTATCATTAAATCATCATTTTGGCGAGCATCGGGCGGACAGTCTCCATCTCATGGCTTATTCATTATCATCGGCAGTTGGTGGTACCGTGCCAATTTCGTTCAAGGTTTTAGGTTCAAATTTCATTCTAACATTCCCAGATAATTTTACCCTGCCATCCGCATTATCAATTTCTATTTGATCTGCGCGCAATCGACCATTTATAGTTTTTCCGCTCACGCCTGATTTGCTGATGAGCATTTGGTCTTCTATCGAGACACTTGCTTTTTCGGAATTGAGTACATAGGTCCTGCCATTAATGACGCGCTCAAGGGTGACGTCTTCTTCAAGTTGCAAAATTTTATCGTCCGAGTTGAATTCACCGCGTTTTGCCGTTGCAACCGTTTCCGCCGTTTTATCATTTAAAATAGCGCGTGGGCCCTCCAGAGAAATCAGATTGGTTGTGTCGGGATTTTGCGCAGCCGTTGCGGCAGTGATCTGATAAGGATTGTTCGCGTTATCATTGCCTGAAAATTTCGGTTTGATGACCAAGGCTTCGCGATCAGCTACGTCTTCAATAGCCAGATCACTTAAAAATGCATCCTCTTCTTGACTCGATTGACTCATAACCAAGAACATCACAACCAGTAAAAGCGCAATCAAAGGTAAGATAACTCTTAGGCGGCGAACCGTGCGAGACCGTTGTTCGGCTTGGGCGCCAGTGAGGCGTTTGGCGTTTGGCAGGTTACCGAGCACGACTCTTTCGCCGCTAACATTTCTGTTTGCAGTCAGTTCAGCGCTCGAGGGTTGGTCAGAGCCCGGTGTCAATATCGTGTCTGCTGCCATGTGTTTAAACCTGAATCCACATATTCATTGTTGCATAGCAATGCGCCAGAAAAAAGACAGTATTTTTCTGGTGAATTCGCCCATAAAGCGTGAATATACACCAATTGGTTGTAATGAAAAAATACGGTATCAAGTAAAATTTAATAATTTGAGATATGTCCCAACAATAGCATCTGTCGGGGATGCCTCTTAGGAATGGGCAAAAATATCAGTTTCTGGCCAACCGGCTAAATCCAGTGCCGCGCGTACGGGTAAAAAATCAAAACAAGCTTCAGCAATCTCGGTTCTTCCCTCTCTCGCCAACATAACATCCAGCTTATCGCGCATTTTATGCAGATGAAGCACATCGGATGCTGCATATTCAATCTGTGCTTTTGTGAGAGTGTCTGCACCCCAATCGGAAGATTGTTCTTTTTTGGAAATGTCGACATTGAGCAATTCTCTGGAAAGGTCTTTTAGGCCATGTCGATCTGTATATGTGCGCACAAGTTTCGAGGCGATTTTCGTGCAATATATCGGGGCCGTATGGACATCGAGATACATCATGAAGGCAGCGACATCGAACCGGGCAAAATGAAATATTTTCAAGATATCAGGGTTTTCTAGCAAAGCGCATAAATTAGGGGCATCGTATGTTTCACCGTCAAATTTCACCAAATGAGCATCGCCATTACCATCAGATAACTGCACCACACAAAGACGATCTCGCACCGTGTTAAGGCCCATGGTTTCACTGTCGATCGCAACCACAGGTCCGAAATCGATATTATCAGGAAGATCGCCATGGTGCAGGTGATTGGTCATAAGGGGTTCCTTTGGAAATTGCTGAGCCAATATATTTTGGGGATTGGTCTTTTTCGTTTACTGGCATAGCCATTAGTGAGATCAAGAATAAAAGGCAATATCCTTATTTTTGATTTGGCTTGAATTAATGCACTCACTTATTGTTTGGGCGGTGGCGGGAGCGAGAAGTATGCCGTTACGGTAATGACCGATGGCAAACAATAATCCTTCAGGTGTTATATTATTGTCGTTGGAATTGAGGGGGCCTATGACAGGGAGACCATTAGCGGTGGCGGGCCTAAATCCCATCCATCGACTGTGTTCTTTTAGACCCTGAAAGTGTGGAAATAGATTTGTTGCGCTACTTCGTAGTTTTTGAATTGCGCGTGCATTTATATCCGGGGTTTTTATATGGGGTAACGAAGTGGCGCCGATAATGGCTCGGCCATTTGATTTGGGGCAGATGTAGACATCATTTTGACGGATGACGTGCCGAGGAGAGGGGCGAGTATGACCTGGCCCCAAGCTGGCTCCCGCCATATCCAGGGCAAGCGCTTCTCCCTTAACTGGAAAAACATGGGGCATTTCGAAGTCACATTCGATCCCTGAAAGCGCTGCCCCAGAGGCCAATATGACAATTGGAGAAGAGTGTATGACTTCTTTAGCATCTTCTCTTTTTGATGCCTCAGAACCGGCTTTATTATCACGACTTGGGCGTGATAATGCTCCGGTTATTTTGCCATTAGCATGGAGTAGTTTTATAACTGTCCAGCCACGAACCATGTTTCCGCCATGTTTTACAAAAATGCGGGATAAAGCCTGATGGACCAGTACTGGGTCTACTTGTTTCTCATCCGGTGAAAATATGCCCGCTATGCAATCGGGTGACAGGTTAGGCTCTAAGTGAAACAGATCATCGTTTTTGAGCCATTGCGAGGATTGATCCAATCCTAACAAAATCTGATAAAAATCCTGTAACTCATTGTATTTATTATTTCTATCGTTGCTAGTAGGAGCGTGGAGCGTGATTGTGCCTTCATTTCTATAATCCACAGATAGGTGGCTTTCTGCCTCAATTTCTAGGTGAAAACTTTTCCATAATTCATTGCTTTTAAAGCAATAATTGTAAAATTTATTTTGAGTGTTGTTGGGTGAGTGTAAAAATTCGAAACTTGGGGCTAACATCCCGGCTGCAGCCAGGCTTGCCGGGGCGAGAGGGGCATTGGTAGTTTGCGCTGGCAAAGGATGAGCCGCGTCAATAATGGTAACGCTGTGCCCATCCTTAAGTAATTGCCATCCGCACGAAAGACCAATGATACCGCCGCCAACGATTAGAATATCTGAACTCTTTTCCATAGAATATGGCTATAGAGCTTCTTTAAAATCCTACAATCATCTTCAGGGATTTTCCGGCCCAGATTTATTTAAATTGGGTGATAAATTCCTGATTCACTCTTCATATTCAGATCGCATTATATTCATCATCCGTGTTTTCTCTTTTGAACCTGATGACGAACCGAAGAAATAATTAACGACAGCTGCGGTCATCGTGGCCAGAGCACCGAGCATGATGGAAAACTCCGTTTCTGCGCCGGGGGGTAAGCGGTGAGCGACCATCACTCCCAGAACCAGAAAAAATCCGAGTATAATTAGAGCGCCAATGATCGAGGGCGTACGGTCATTGGTCTTTTGTTGGTGGGCACGCGCATTTGCGCGGTCAGCCGCGTCAATGCGCGCTTGCTCTATGGTGGTTTCAGTTAATAGCTTTTGAAATTCCAGATCAGCCATTTTTAATGCGGTGATTTGTTCGGGGCTTGCGCCCGAAAGAGCCGTTGCGATGGCATCCTCGTTCGCTGAGCCAACGCCGAAGAGAGCACCAGAAATGCGCTCCACTGCAGCGCCAGCTAACGGTCCACCAAGCGCGTGGGCTAATTGCGGCGCAATCCCGCGCAATACATTTGCGATGCGTCGTTTTTTGGAGAGCTTAGGGTTTTTTATTTGGGATTGAATTGACTGATTTCTCTTCATTTTTTGATCCTTAATGGGCGGGGTGCGGGCACTTTGAAAGGAAGTACACTTCGAGGCCTGTGGGTTTGCCATGATCAGAGTTTACGAGGGGTCTAGGTTAGGGGGGATATTTATCCACTCGAGCGGATACCGTGATAGGATATGCTTTTGGGTTGGCTGAGCTTTCTATAGCACAGACAGAGATCCGTACGGAGTAAAATAATTTTCTTGCAAAAATAAAATTTGCATTCTGAAACGGATCAATACATGATTCGTTATCATCAAATTTATGTGATTCGATTTGTGGTTTTTTATAATCTGAAGTCGTGAATTTGATCTTTGTTTATGTTTGCCCGGGTGAAAATTCTGGTGTCAATTCAAAGATTATGTATTCCCTGTACAGATTTGTAATAACCAAATTTTAATTGCGTGCCGTAATCTAACGTTACTATCTATCATTGCATGACTATGAAACTACAAAATTTATTCAAAGCCGGGTTTCACGCTCCATTACTCGTAATTGTATTGGGTGTAATGTTATCACTTTTATATCGTGTTTTAAATCTGCCTATTGTTTGGGGCGATACGATTCCCGTGATAGCGACAGTCTGTTTGTCCGTTTTGGCTCTTGTGTCGGGTGTGCAATTTCGCATCAGTCAATTGGCTCGTGTCTGCCCTGTGTCATTTCGATTGTGTTTTGGCGGTGCACCTTTGTTCCTTATTGTTTGTGGGTTGGTTGCATTCATTTTGATCCCTCAAATTTCTATAGCACCAGCTTTTCTGTTGGGCGGTATTTTAATGCTGAACGGATCGGCTTTTGACAGAAGATCTGTGATCAGCGCGCCTGCGCCTGCGCTGGTTAAGGCCGGTGTTCGCCTCGAGAGCGCAGTAGTGTTGGTCCTCGGTCTTCCCATTGTGGTTTTGCTGGAAGGGGCGGCGTCATCGGCTTTTCAAGGTCAGGGGGCGCTTTATCCCTTGTTAGAGGCTAGTCGGATGCTTGCCTTGAGCTTTGCCATTGGTGGATTTGGAGGACTTTTTGTTGCTGTTGCGGGAAATCGCTATTTTATGAATTACGGTGTTGGAATTTGTGTGATTGGCGCCGCAGTAGCGATGATGGTGGCATATTGGATGGGCGGGCAAACGGTCATTGCGGCGGCGGCGTTTGGCTTAATCTGGGGTGAGCAAAGCATGGCAAGGCCGGTATCAAGGTTGAAATTGCGGGTAAGGATGGAGCAAATTGTTATCCCGCTTGGTTACTTAATGTTCGGCTTTGTGTTTGCTCAACGCTTATTTGAGGTGGAGTTTCTTATGGTGACATATGCAGTTGCTGCCGTCACAATTGTACGTGCTGTTCCTCGCTTGTTGGCTTTGCAAAAATCTGTATTGGAAAAAGAAGGACAGATGTTTCTGGCTTGGTTTGGTGGTACGCCCGGCGCCGCTTCAGCGCTATATTTATTGAGTATTCTTGATCATGGTAATATCCGTGACCAAGAGCTTATTCTCACAGTTGGAGCCGTTTGCATTTTAATGGGTGTATTTACAGCGCGATTGACATCGCGTCCCCTGGCCAAAAATTACATACGCGCGATGGCATCCTCTCACCGCCGCAAATTATTGGGTTGATTGAGCCCTTTCTAATTTCTGAGCCAAAAATCAGTTTCAAACCCTAATTTTGAGATGAAATTACCTTTTTTTGTCCAAAGCGGACCGCTAGCACTTTGTACTCTTTCAAGTTTACGCTATTCAATGGCCTGATTAAGGTGGACTTTCCTTTTTGTGGTTTGGGGATGCGGATGAGGCTTTCCACATGTAGTGTGTGGTTAAAGTGAATTCTGGCTTGATCATATTTACCATTGCCGGGATATTCATCTCGACATAAATTAACTGTATTTAAAGACGGCGAGCCAAGGACGACCCCCCAGTGTCAATAATATCTAAAGTTACCAACAGCTCAGAGACGGATAATCACTCTCTCAGCAAGGAGAATGGGCGAGGGTCGTTAGAGGCAAGCGCATCCTCTTTATCAAAATCTGACGCCGATATTCCTCTTGCGGATTCTGAAGTGGTTGATGCTGACTTGGCTCGTCATCCCATGGCTGGGGGCTACGATAGAGCTGAGCGTGATTGGCATACAATGTCTAAACGCACGTGGCAGTTTTCCCGGTTAACGGCCGTGTTTTTGTTTTTTGCGATCATGGTTGGCTGGCCGATCGGTGATTTGGGAGCTTATACAACATTGACGGGCACCTTCACAGGGTGGTCGTTGATGCGCGCATATCCTTTTGGGGTCATTATGTTTGCGCTAGTCGTTCCAGTTATGATCCTGTTTTGCGGTTATGTGTTGTCGCGGGCGATGACGACAACGCAAGCTGCGGAAGCGATGGCGGAAGCTGCACGGGTCTATTCGACTCCGGATGAAGTGGCGCTTCGCGAGGTTGAAACTGTTGGGAGTGTTGTGCGTACACAGATGGATGGCTTGAATGCAGGTCTTGACGATGCGCTCATGCGGCTTGCAGACGCTGAAGCCATGATCCGCAAGCATGTGGGCGCCATTGAAACTGCCGGTGAAGCTATAGAGCTGCAGGCAACAAGTGCGGTTGATCGTGTGGCGAGTGAACGTACAAAATTAATTGATGCCACAGAAAATTTAAATTCAAAAGCTGATGGGTTTGCGAACGCAATTGCCGAGAGAACCCAGGCGAATATTGTTGCCATGGATGAAGCGCATGCGGTGTCCAGTCAAATCGAGGAGCGTTTTGGTGAACGTTTGACCGGATTGGAGAATGCGACCAAATCAGCTCTTGAAAGTTTTGGGCAACTTATAGAGGCGCTTGGAGGTGCTGACGAGAATATTCGCACGAAAGCGGATATATTGAAGCAGGCGACGGCTGAAACTATTCAAGCGACAGAACAGACAAAAGAGGCGACGCAAGCGGCAACTTTAGCCGCACAAGAGGCGCAAACAGCGACCCAGCAGGCTTTATTTGACGCGAGTGAAAGTACAAATCAAGAGATTGTGCAAAATGCGATAGCGGAAAATAGTGCAAAAGCTAGTGAAGAAGCTTTGGAATTAGCCAGAGTAGAGGCGAGTAAAATTGCGAAAGAAGCGGCTAAAAATGCAGTCGATACAGCCGTTCAAAATGCCAACCTTGATATAGAGAAGATTGCAAAAGAGGCCGGGGCAACGCTTGAGAAAAGTACCGAAGAGCGCCTTGAAATGTCCAAAGAGTTTACCAAAGAGGCTGAGAGTAAAAAGGAAGAATTGTCACGAACACACGATGCTCTGCGCAAAGAGAATGATCGGCTTGAGAAATTGATAGAAGAGCAAAAAGCGCGCGCAGAGCGCCTGGCAACGGCCATTGCGGCTCAGTCTGAAAGCTTTGCCAAAATGGCAGAAAAAGGGGCGGCAAATTTTTATAAACAGCAGGAAGAGCATGTTGAGGAAGTTTATTTTCCAGGCGATGTGCAAGAGAAGTTAACAGAAAAAAAGATTTCGATTACTGATACGAATAAAGAGTCTGGGATTGACGCGCACGCAGAAGAGGAAGATTTAAGGTTACAATTTCAACAGGATAAGCCCCCATCTTTGCAGCCTTTGAAGCCCGCACAATTGAGCGGAGGTATTCAGACTGAGCCCCAATTTAAGAAGGAAGAAGGAGTTGATTTTGTTGAGGCGGTAAAAACACCGCGTGATGATCTCGCAAGGCTGAGCGATCTTGCAAAAGATTTGGCGCAAAGTCGTTCAGGCCGAGTGCGCAATCCCCATGTGGCGACGTCTGATGATACAGATAAAGAGGGGTCGTCCCGAAAATATGAGGACGATGCGGATCGTTTAAATTTCTCCCTGGTCAACAATGATGGGGGAAACACAGAGAATATTCACCATACGAAAGAAAATTCGAGTTGGAAGGAAATTCTCGCTGCCGCTGATGGCGCGCAGCCTCTTGATTTGGAAACCGTAACCCGTGACACCCCGCTTAATTTAACAGCTGAGTCAAAGGAGCCCGAGAGCGAAATTATCTCCTCTTCAGCTGAGGTGATCGACTTGATGCCGGGTGATGCTTTTAATGCTCCCGAACTTCCCGAGATAGACGGTTCGATCTCGCCTAGAGAGGCGAAGGCCTATGCGGTGATACATCGATTGCAACAGTTTACACTGAATTTGGACTCGCGCTTATATGGAGATTGTCCACCGGCATTGATCGAAAGATTTGAAGACGGTGATCGTAATGTTTTTGCCAACCGTCTTTTAAGGTTGAATGAGGGGGATGTAAAAAAACGTATTCGCGCCGAGAGCGGGAAAGATCAAAAATTCGAATCTGATATTCGAGAATTCTTGAAGCAATTTGATAGCCTGCTTGAAGAGGCTGCGCAGTCTACTTCCGTCGATGAGGAGTTGCGTGAATATTTGAGTTCACCGCTTGGTAGAATTTATCTTTTGATTGGGGAGATTGTCGGTTATTTCGCTTGAACTTTGTATCGTTTTATCGTTAACATCTTCAATCCTGCTGTGTTTTTCCAACTGCAAAATTTGTAACCGAGACCGTAATGACTGATTTAAAAGATTTAATCCGTACAATTCATGATTATCCAAAGCCGGGCATAATGTTTCGAGATATTACGACCCTTTTAGGCGATGCTCGCGGATTCCGACGTGTTGTTGACGAATTGGTACAACCTTTAGCGGGCGCAAAAATTGATAAAGTAGCGGGCATTGAAGCAAGAGGTTTTTTTCTTGGCGGTGCTATTGCGCATCAGTTAAGTGTGGGTTTTGTTCCTGTGCGCAAACAAGGAAAGCTTCCCTTTCAAACCATCTCGGAAGATTATGAGTTGGAGTATGGAGCAGACGCAGTTGAAATCCATATTGATGCGGTCGCAAAAGGCGAGAGAATTTTATTAGTTGACGATTTAATCGCTACTGGCGGGACGGCAATAGCCGCAATTAATTTATTAGAGCGCGCGGGCGCTATAATTGAGCTGTGTTCATTTGTTGTTGATTTGCCAGACCTTGGGGGAGCGGCAAAATTGCGTGCTCTTGATAAAAAACTCGTCACATTGGTTGAATTTGAAGGCGAGTAGCGCACCTTGCTCTCAAGGGTACCCCGGTTGAATTGTGAAAAATATGTTAAAATTCAATCTTTGAGCCATGAAAGTATTTTGCGTTCAGCTGAGGCGACTTGATTTGGAAATGTTTTAGTCTAGGGGGAGCTGCGTTGTGTGTTTTAAACACTCCATTGAAAAGCTCGCATTCACGTCAGACATATCAGCTGTTTTGATGAGTTGCTTGTATATTCGATCATAATCACGCAGATCTGAGGCGACCACTTTGATTAGATAATCAATATCGCCAGTCATACGATGGAACTCCATCACTTCGGGAATCTGCCGCACACCATCCGCAAATTTTTTCAACCATTTTTCATTATGGTTGGCCGTCCGAACCAGAATAAAGCCTGTCATGGCAAAATTGACTTTGCTCTGATCCAGTAGGGCCACACTGGCTTTGATGACGCCCTCTTTTTCCAAGCGTTTAATGCGTCGGTAGCAGGTAGGTTCAGATGTATTCGACAATTGGGCAAGGCGTGCGATGCTGAGTGATGAATCGACCTGTAACGCCATAAGTATCTTTTTATCGATATGATCAATTTTCATCAGTTATCTCATTTTTATGAAATTTAAATATCATAGTATATAAAAATTATGATGAAAATGAAAACAATATTCACCAAAAATGATTTAATATTCATTTAGATGCTGGTGAGGCGTTGAGCGACAGGCTTTTTCTGCTGAGAGAATTGTTAGAGCATTTTGCATTCAAGTGGATAACGGTTGAACGCTAAAGGATGCGTCAAAACAATACTTTAGAACCAATCATGAGATTCTGGTTGAACTCGTTTGGTTCTAGAATGGCAAAATTCAGCGTTGCAATTGAAACTGTAACTGTTTTGGGAATTTGGAGAGATCATGCGTATTTTTACACAACACCCGAGTGACGTTGGGGAAACTTACTTCGAGCATATGGGGCAATCATTTTCATTTGGCGCTCGTATGTTGGCTGGAGGATTTTGTTGTCTAATGCATGGCTTGTTTCCATTCATGTTCACAAAAACTGGTAGTTACACAATCGAAGAACTGCATGACTGCATGGTCTTAAACAGGAGAAAACATAAGCCTTGCGACAAGGTGGAAGTTTAATAGCTCAAAGTCTTTCTTTTTTCGTATTGATTGCCGTTCACTCGGTTCCCACAGACCCACAAAATGCGTTAAGTTTTTGTGACTCGAGAATTGCATCAAAGCTTACGAAATAAATAAGCCTGCGTTCTCCTTGTTGGGAGATTAAAAAATATCTGCAGAAGTAATATTTATGCGACTTGCAAACGAAGATAGTTCAATAAATCTGTACGCGTAACAAGCCCCTCGAATTTGTCATCTTTTAACACAACGGCGACATGGCCTCTCGCAAAGACGGGCAGTAAATTTTCTAACCGTGTTGTGGCGTCAACGGTTTCAACGCGGTGTGTCATCGCAGACTGAACCGGATCTTTAAACTTATCGCGATTGCGAACGACAGCAAACAAAAGATCTTCTTCGTCAATTAGCCCTGCGAGTGTGCCGTCAGAGTTTAAGACGGGCAGTTGAGAAATGTCGTATAGCTTCATGCGCCCATGGGCTGTCATCAAACTATCGTCAGGCGAAACTGTTACAGTGGCTTGCTCTGAGTGACGCCTCGATATTAAATCGGTGAGGTCGCCTCTCGGTTCTCGGGTGATAAAGCCTTGGTCATACATCCAATAATCATTATACATTTTAGATAGATATTTATCGCCGCGGTCACAAACAAACGCGACCACACGTTTTTTACTTGTTTGTTCCCTGCAATATTTTAAAGCCGCTGCGAAGATTGTTCCGGAGGAGGAGCCTCCAAGAATCCCTTCATTTTTCAAAAGTTCTCTCGCAGCATCAAAACTTTCCTGGTCAGAGATCGCGTATGCTTTTTTGATACGCGAGAGATCAGCAATATCTGGGATGAAATCTTCGCCTATCCCTTCAACCAGCCAGGAACCGACCTCATTGGGAATGGCACCTGTATTTACATACTCTGTCAGTATAGAGCCTTCAGGGTCCGCAAGAATAACTTCGACATGGGGGGCCGCTTTTTCAAAAAAATGTGAGAGTCCTGATATGGTTCCACCAGAGCCAACACCGGCGAGTATGGCGTCCATGTTTTCATCCATTTGCCCCCAAATTTCTGGGCCCGTGCTTTGTTCATGAGCCTTGGGATTGGCTTTGTTCGCAAATTGATTAACGAAGAAAGCGCCTGTTTCCTCTGCTATTCGTTCTGCCATATCTTGGTAATATTCTGGGTGCCCCTTACCGACATCTGAGCGTGTTAATCGGACATCTGCTCCTAAAGCGCGAAGGTGAAAAATTTTTTCCTGCGCCATTTTATCAGGAACGATAATCGTTAGATGATATCCCTTTTGCTGAGCCACCAGTGCAAGAGCAAGGCCTGTATTACCTGCAGTAGCTTCGATGATCTTGCCGCCCGGCTTTAATAAACCTTGTTTTTCTGCAGCCTCGATCATCGCCAGTCCCATACGATCCTTGATCGATCCGCCAGGATTTTGGGCTTCTAACTTGAGGTATAACTCGCATGGACCTGTGTCGATATTGGAAACTCGTACCATTGGCGTTTTACCAATACCATCAAGGACGGTGCTATAAATAGGACCAAATGGGGTCTCTCGCATGGGATTTATTCCTCTTTTTTTACGTTTTTCAAGTAGTGTTCTCTTTCGATTCTACCGTCCTGTCCGACCAAATAATCAGTTTTGTCAAAATTTTTCGCTCGAACTTTAGCCTTTGTTTTTGAGGCTTTGTGCGCGTTTTAGGGTGCGAATAAAAAACCGACCGGGGTGCACCGTCTCGAATATATCCGATGTCGTTGGCGCAGGCATTCCAGCAATTCGAGACGCAATCATAGCGCTTGCATAGGGGGCTGTCACCAATCCTCTTGATCCCAATCCAATCAGGGCATACAGGCCATTTTGATATTCTGCATCCGGATAGGGGCCAACCCGACCATTTCGCAAGCCATCATATGCGCCACCAAAAAAACTCCAATCAGGAAGCGGCCCTGCAATGGGGAGTTGATCAGGTGTGACGCAACGAATGCTTGCGCGCCCATGTGCTGTATCAGGGGTTAAACTAGCAATCTCTTCAGGCTTAAACGGGCTTAAAGAAGATAGGTTTTGCTGACTGGCTTTTAAAGAAGGAGCAGATGGAGGATGCTCGTCTATTAGGGAGTTATAATTTGCGCCCACGACAATGCCAGATTGAACCTCTTTATTGGAAGAGGGGAGAGGGGCCATGTAGGGACCGTACACTTTAATATCAGGCGGTGAGGGAGCGTCTTTATAAACGTCAATTTGCCCAAGTGAACCTGTAATTGGTAGTCCACGTGCACATAAAAAATCTTTTGCCCGTAATCCATTGGCCAAAATGGCCGTATCAAAACTGTATTTTTGATCCTCAGTGATTAAGGTTAATGAGGTTTTATCCTTCTCTATAGAGATAACTTTCTTTTGAATGATCTCGGTTTTACCGATTAGCAGTTTCGTGAAGGTAGGCGGTGAGATGACGCCAGCCTGCGGGAAGAATAATCGGTTTTCTCGAAACTCAAGATAGTCGGGTGGCAAAAACTTATCTTGTTGGAGGGATCGGAATAGATTTATTTCTTTTGTGTACTTTTCTGATTGGTTTGACGTGTACCGCGATTGGCGATTTGCGCCGCAAGGATTGAAGAGCTCGATATCAGGATGGTCTTTTTGTAAATATTGGATCAATCTAAGAGTGTAGAGATATGCGTGAAGGGAGAAACGAGCTGCGGGATTATCATCCCGGTCGAGGCGCGGCATAATAAGTCCAGCTAAATTGCCCGATGCGCCAGCGCCAATATGGCGTTCTTCAAAAAGAACTGGCTGAAACCCATATTGCGATAGAGAGAATGCTAAACTTGCGCCAGCAATTCCTCCCCCAATGATCGCGATTTTTGCATTTGCTTTTGCAGCCTTCAAGGTTTGTGTTGATAGCCAGGGTTTTTGCGCCGTGGGATTGGCGGGTTGTTTTGGCAGTGATTTTTGTGAGCATATATGTGGCGAGAGCCTACCCTTTAGCATGTGGCGTTTACGTCCGAAACCGGGTGCCTTTTCAACTTCAAAGCCTGCAGCTTGTAAACTGCGCCGGACAAACCCGGCAACGGTAAAGGTCGCAAGAGTGCAGTCATTGCGAGAAATTATTGCCATATACTCAAATACAGACATTGACCAGATTTCTGGATTTTTGGCAGGCGAGAACCCATCTAGAAACCACGCATCGACAACTCTTGAGTGCGGTAAGTAGTTTTTAAACCCTGCTGCAATATCGTCAAAGCATAAAGTTAGTGTAACGCCTTTTTCTAAATTGAGATGATGAATGCCCTTTACGTTAGGAGGCCATTGTTCGCGAATAGTTTTAGAAAGGCTTTTAAATTCTGGCCATAGGGCATGAGCTTTTTTTAAATCATCAATATGAAGAGGGTATTTTTCAAACGAAAAAAATTGTAGCGAACTTTGTGTCTTTCGCTTTGTCTGACGCCAAAGATGCCATGCACATAAAAAGTTAAGACCAGTTCCAAAGCCAGTTTCACCAATTGTAAAATTTTTAGATTGTTCAAAACGATGAGGTAAATCATTACCTTCCAAAAAAACATGGTATGTTTCTTCTAAACCGCGTTTTGCAAAATAAATATCATCAAAACGCGGAGAATACGGCTTGTCTATGCCATCTTGATGTTGCCATTGGAGCGCGGCATATTCCACTAATCTATCATTCATCATGACTGTTTATAGCGAAAATGTAATAAACGCGAGAGGGAAGAATGGCCCTTCTTCATGATTTTTTGAAGTTAAAAAACTTATTTGACATCTCAATTGTCAGGCATTAGTGATCGGCATATGGTTATGAACTTCACACTTGTTATTCGCCGACGCCGCTCCTGACAGAGCGAGGTGATTTTGTGTATATGAGATTTACCCCGTTCAGTTTTGTTGGCGGGTTTTTTTTATGCCTACCATCCAAAATTGCCCTGAATATAGCATGAAGTTCAAAATTATTCGTCTAGAGCAGATTCAATTTACTTTCAGTCGTATCCTGCGGCTGAGAAGTAGTTCC
>CAYZLR010000028.1:0-37851 GCA_964479275.1 uncultured Caulobacterales bacterium | reverse complement strand
TAAAGCACTGTATTAACTAATTTGGTCAATTTGACGATAGTTATGCACAGGTCTCAGCTTTGAAGGCGTTATTAGAGCGCAACAAGCGATGGCGATTTCGATGCAACAAAATCCAACTTATGAAAATCGTAAACAGTTTCGGGAATTGGCTGAAAAAGTGCGTATGCGGTTGGCTCGCTATGCTGGGGCTGAACCTGATGAAATCGCCTTGGTGCGCAATACTAGTGAGGCAAATAGCACTATCGTGAACGGGCTTGCGTTAAGGGCAGGGGATGAAATTATTCTCAGTGAGGATAATCATCGCTCAAATAGTGCCAATTGGGAAATGCGCGCTAATCGAGAAGGTTTAAAAATTGTTCGCTCGCCTGTGCCAATTCATGCACGGTCTTTTGATGAAATTTATCAAAGCCTGATAAGATTTGTAACGGATAAAACGAGGGTAATTGCGCTCTCTCATCTAACTAATACGACGGGGCTGTATTACCCTGTTAAACAGCTCTCTGATTTTACCCGGCCCAGAAAAATCTGGCTTCATGTGGATGGTGTGCAAACCTTGGGTTGGGAAGATTTAAACCTCCATCAACTTGGCTGCGATAGTTTTGCAGCTTCTACCCATAAATGGATGATGGGGCCTATGGAAGCGGGAATATTATTTGTCCGCCGGGAGGGCTTGGATCGTGTTGAACCGATTATCATGGGGGTTGATCAATGGCACAATCATGGAACAGCGCTTATCGGCGCGCGCAAATATGAAGAAGTTGGTCAGCGAGAAGATTCTCGTTTGGCTGGCATTGAAGAAGATTTAAATATTTTGGAGCGTATCGGAAAAAAACAAATTGAAGAGAGGGTGAAAACCTTGAATCACTACACTCGTGATAGGCTTTTGGCGATTTCTGGTGTGACAATTTTAGGTACCGATCAACGGAGCCTAACCGGGCCGATTATGCGGGCTCAGTGGCCTGGGTCCTCAAAAAAATATTCTCCCGGTAAAGGCCCAACTGCTGAAGCGGTTCAGCAAACTTTATGGAAACGCCATAAAGTTTCTTTAACAGCTGGAGATCTGGGTTTGAGGTTTTCCTCGCACATCTATAACAACCGAGAAGAAATCGATCATGTTGCTGATTTGCTCGAGGCAATCATCAACGCTTGATCTTGGGGGGGGGGGCAGACCGATAAGGCTTTGAAGTTATTGTTTGTCGTATTTTTGGGTGTACAATTTGTGCCAATCTACAAGTAAAGCGCTCTAACTCAAAATTTTCTGACTCAAAGTCTATTGTACTTAACTATGAAAACTCATTAAAAATCATATTCTCTTCGGCCGCGTCGACCACCAAAAAGGGAGCCAATACCGCCAAAGACGAGGCTTAAAATTAACCAAACAGATACAAATGCCCCGCCGCCATAAACTGCCCCATCAAGTGTCGTTGGTACGGCTGGTTCATAAGCGTTTAAAGTGCTTTGGGCGATGTCCTTTTTATAATTTCTAGCAAGGACTATTGGCTGAGTAAGCGGCTTGGCCCCCGTCAATAGATCCAGATGATCGCGTAATTCAATAAACCGGCGAATCGTAGTCGCATATCCGCTGCAGAGCGCTTCCAAGAGGCCGTCAGCATTATTGCATTCATTTAAAGCGCGATTGCGGTCATATCCATATCGACCAACATCAGCGTCAAATTGTTGAACGATCGGGCGTAACTCATCAACCCGTCCTGTTAGATTTTGCATGTATTGTAACGTAAAGCCTGGGGCTTGGGATCCGCCGATACCGGCAGCGATGGCAAAAATTAATGCAAAAAAACGACCCATTTTAAAACCCCTAGTTCCAATTACGCTTTGTTTTGACTGTAAAAATCTGCAAAAAAGCACCCTCTGTAGCTTATTCTAACGCGATATGTGCCAATTTGGCAATTCTTCATATTCATGCTTATTGTTAGGGGGCATGTAAAACATTGGTAGTCGCTCGAAAATTCGCATGAGTGAGCAATAAATTTTTACGTGGAGGAGGGGGCCTTTTTTGATCAAACTCAACGTTTTCCGGTGGCGGGGCGACTTTTTTCTTGAAGATCGGTTTGATTTCGCGTGACAAACCCAGATTTAGGGCCTATATGAAAATCAAATTCGCATTCGACTATCGGACGCGGCCTTTCGGGGCCGCTTTTTTGTTATCTAAATTTTGTTTTAAAGTGTGTCCAGGCAACGCTTTGAGGCATGCATTGTATCAGAAGAAATAAGCCATTTGACGCCATTAATTGATCATATCACACAATTGATTAGCCCGGTTCTGGAGGAATTAGGGTTTGAATTGGTGCGAGTGAGGTTGACAGGCGCAAGAACAAAAACGTTGCAAATTATGGCTGAGCGTTCCGATGGGACTATGAGTGCAAGCGATTGTGCAAAGCTCTCCAGAGGTGTTTCGATCATTTTGGAAGAAGACGATCCGATTGAAGACAATTATCACTTAGAGGTTTCCTCTCCGGGGATTGACCGTCCCTTAACGAGGGAAAAAGATTTTGTTCGCTGGGAGGGGTTTGCTGCTCGCCTGGAATTGGACCGTATGATTGAAGGGCAAAAGAAATTTAAGGGTGTCCTTGCTGGTATCGATGAGGGGCATGTTGCTTTTGATATTCATGGTGAGGATAAAACAGCACTTTTCCCCATGGAATGGATCGTTCAGGCAAAATTGGAAATGACTGATGAGTTGATTAAGGAAAGTTTGAAGAAAGCTACTCCTATCGATGAATTGGATGACCAAATTGAATTCGAAGAAGAAACTGAAGAAGCGTCTGAAGGGGCGCAAAAATATCTACATTAATTTTTTTAAAATTCACGCGTTGATTAGTGTTTGAGCGTGGTTTTAAGAGTGTTGAAGGAGAAAAACATGACTGATATTCGTAATGGAGACCAACGATGAGCGCTGTTAGTGCCAATAAATTGGAACTTATTCAGATCGCCGACGCTGTTGCGCGGGAAAAATCGATTGAAAAATCTCTGGTGATTGAGGCTTTAGAGGAGGCGCTCTCGAAAGCGGCGCGCTCTCGCTATGGGCATGAAACGAATATCCGTGCGGAAATTAACCCTTCAACGGGAGAAACGAAATTATGGCGTTTGCTCGAGGTCGTGGAAGATATTGAAAATGAAGCTGCGGAGATTTTGCTTGCAGATGCTCGTCATAAAAATCCCGAGGCGGAAGTTGGTGACTTTATGTCAGATCCTCTTCCACCTATGGATTTTGGCCGCGTGCCGGCGATGATGGCCAAACAGGTCATCACTCAAAAAATTCGTGAAGCTGAGCGCGAACGTCAATATGAAGACTTTAAAGACCGGGTTGGCGAAATCGTTAATGGCGTTATCAAGCGTGTTGAATATGGTAACGTGATAATTGATCTTGGAAAAGCGGAAGCGATTATCCGCCGCGATCAACAGTTGCCAAGAGAAAATTATCGGACCAATGACCGCGTGCGGGCTTATATTATGGATGTTCGTCAAGAAACGAGAGGGCCACAAATATTTCTTTCTCGCTCCCATCCGCAATTTATGGCGAAGCTGTTTGAACAGGAAGTTCCGGAAGTTTACGACGGTGTAATTGAGATCAAGGCTGTTGCTCGTGATCCGGGAAGTCGTGCGAAAATTGGCGTGCTATCGAATGATAACGCTATTGATCCTGTGGGGGCGTGTGTTGGAATGCGCGGAAGCCGGGTGCAAGCGGTTGTTAATGAATTGGGCGGTGAGAAAATTGATATCGTTCCCTGGTCTCTTGATACGGCAACTTGCATTGTGAACGCTTTGGCACCGGCAGAAGTTGCCAAAGTGGTCTTGGATGAAGAGTCTGAGCGTATTGAGGTTGTGGTACCTGATGAACAATTATCATTGGCTATTGGGCGGCGCGGACAAAATGTGCGCCTGGCGTCTCAATTGACCGGTTTTGATATCGATATCATGACAGAGGAAGAGGAATCCACCAAACGTCAGGAAGAATTCCGTATGCGGTCTGAAAGCTTTATGGAAGGTCTCGATGTTGATGATATTATGGCCGGATTATTGATTTCTGAAGGGTTTAACCGCATTGAAGAGGTTGCCTATGTTGCTATCGAAGAATTAATGGAAATTGATGGCTTTGATCAGGAAACCGCTGAGGAGCTGCAGGCTCGTGCCAATGAGTTCCTTGAAGAACAATCGAAAAAACTTGATGCACGCCGCATAGAATTAGGCGTTGAAGATGATCTGGTTGCGATGGAGGGGCTGGATCTTAAAATGGTTGTTGCTCTTGGTGAAGAAGATATCAAATCAGTCGAGGATTTTGCCGGTTGTGTGACTGATGATTTAACCGGATGGACAGAACGGGTAGACGGCGAGAAAAAGCACTATCCGGGTATTTTAGAAGCGTTTAAAATCAAGGCGGCTGTAGCCGAAGACATGATTATGAAAGCGCGTGTTCAAGCCGGCTGGGTAAGTGAAGAAGAGTTGGCGGCAATGCATGCCCAAGGCCCTTCTGAAGAAGAGGCTGAGCCTCAAGTTGAAAAGCCGATTAAAATCCTTGGGGGGGTATAACGCTGATTGATGTAACCAGACATAATCGCATGCAACAGCGTTTTGGGGATGAGCCTACCATGGCTCAATCGCCTTCAATTGTTGCGTCAAATCTTGACCAGAAACAGGGTCAGGATGTGATGATGCGTGCTCAAAAAGCGGACAAAAATACCCGCAAATGCCTGGTTACCGGTGAAGCAAAGCAAAAATCTGAGTTGATTCGATTCGTTCGTTCGCCAGAAAATATTGTGACCGCGGACCTTAGCGGAAAACTGCCTGGGCGCGGCGTTTGGGTTACTGCCGAGCGAGAAATTTTACTAAAAGCTGGCGATCATCGGGTTTTCATGCGTGGCTTTAAGGATAAATCTGTCCGGCTGGTAGCTGACGCCTCCATCCCTTCCCAGTCGATGGATTTTGTCGACAGAGTCGTAAAATTACAATATGGCCGTGTTATGAAAGCTTTGGGACTATGCCGGCGTTCAGGCGAGTTAGTGACCGGGTTTGATAAAGTCTATGATGCGCTAAAGGTGAGCAAAAAAGATGATTTATTGATCTTTGCGCACGATGCAGGGCGAGATGGTGTGGGAAAGTTGCAAAACCTGGCAACTCTTCGTGAAATTCTCACCATTGATGAGTTTGATCGTGAGACGCTCTCTAAGGCGACTGGTTTTGACGCGATTGGATATCTTTTTGTGCCTTGTTCCTTTACCCGGAAAACAGGGGGGCAACCCGGGCGCAATGTACGCAAAGAGATTTTGAGATATCAGTCGATAAAAGGGGATAGTGATGTTTCACCGAAATAGTATCGCAAAAATATGCATGTCATGAATGTGGTTGATTAAACAATTATGCCGGTACTAGACCGGAGACGAATAGAAGTATAAGCCCTTAGGGGCCCGGTTGTAACGATGAATACTGGTCTGATATACAGATCAAAATCAACGAACCCCGGGGAAACGGAGATTGAATGAGTAACGACGTCGAAGATACAAAAACGGATGCAGAGGGCAAGCCAAAGCGCAAGCCTTTGACGCTGCGACGCACGGAAAAAGGATCTGTGAAGCAGAGCTTTTCCCATGGGAGAAGTAAGACCGTTGTGGTTGAAACGAAAAAACGCCGTACTCTGACGCCGACGAAAAAGGTAGAGGTCAGTGACAAGGCGGAACCTGTTGTTGAAGAAAAGGCGACAATTAAAGCGCCGGCACCTAAATCTGCCCAAAAAAAACAGACCGTTGAAAAAACACAAGTTGAGGCGCCCAAAAAAGGCTCTGTCTTACGAACGCTTTCAGATGATGAAAAACAAGCACGGGCCGCTGTTCTTGCGAAAGCGCGTAAAGATGCTGAAGCGCGTAAATTACGCGAGGAAGCTGAGAATGCCGAGCGCTTAATGCGCGAGGCGGAAGAAACAGCCAGACTGGAAGAAGATCGCAAACGATTAGCGCAGGAAGAAGCACGGCGCGCAAAAGAAGCAGAAATCCGTCGCAAAGCTGAAGAAGAAGCGCGCAAAACCCTTGAGGCTGAGGAAGCCGAACGCGAACGGAAAAAACGCTCTGGCCAAAAACAATCCGATGGCAAGTCCGGAAAAGAAAATGACAAACTGGAAGCTGATCCAGATAATCCACTTGCGCAATTGGGCGGCCGTTTAAAAACAAAACGCAAAGATATTGGCGGCGATCGTAAAGACACGAGCAAATCACGAGAAGCACCGCGTCGTCGAACGGGGCGTTTGACGATCGCGAATGCGCTTGATGATGACGAAAGACAACGTTCTCTGGCCTCTGTTAAGCGGGCGCGAGAGCGCGAAAAGCTGGCGCGCCAGCAACGTGGTGATGTGCCAAAAGTGACACGGGAAGTAATAATCCCAGAGACCATTACCGTACAGGAACTGGCGCAAAGAATGGCGATGCGGGCTGTGGACTTGGTGCGCGAGTTGATGAAACAAGGGCAGATGGTGACCGGGAATGATATTCTCGATGCGGACACGGCTCAGCTGATAGCCGAAGACATTGGTCATACTGTCAAACGTGTTGCCGAATCCGATGTGGAAGATGGATTAGCTGGTGCAGAAGACAGCGAAGACGATCTGCAATCGCGCCCACCGGTGGTAACAATTATGGGGCATGTTGATCACGGCAAAACCTCTCTTCTTGATGCTTTGCGTCAAACTGATGTTGTGACTGGAGAAGCGGGCGGGATTACCCAGCATATTGGGGCTTATCAGGTGACATTAGATGAGGGGCGTAAGATTACCTTCCTTGATACGCCGGGCCACGCTGCTTTTACGCAAATGCGCGCACGCGGTGCGGAAGTCACGGATATCGTTATTTTGGTTGTTGCGGCCGATGACTCGATTATGCCGCAAACGGAAGAGGCGATTAGCCACGCAAAAGCGGCTGGTGCGCCGATTATTGTTGCGATTAATAAAATCGATAAACCTGATGCAGACGCAAATCGTGTGCGTACTGACTTGTTGAAATACGAACTACAAGTAGAGAGCATGGGCGGTGAAATTCAAGATGTTGAAGTTTCTGCCTTAAAGAAAATGAATCTTGATGCCCTGCAAGAAGCCATCTTGTTGCAAGCAGAATTACTTGATTTGAAAGCAAATCCCGACCGTGAAGCGCAAGGGTCTGTTGTGGAGGCGCGACTTGATAAAGGGCGCGGTTCATTAGCGACCTTGCTTGTTCAGCGTGGAACCTTGCGACGCGGCGACATTGTTGTTGCTGGTGCGGAATGGGGTAAGGTGCGCGCAACTAATAATGACAAGGGGCAGCAAATTGCTGAGGCTGGACCGGCCCTGCCGATTGAAATGCTAGGCTTAAACGGGGTCCCAGAACCTGGCGATCCATTTGTTGTTGTTGAGACAGAAGCGCGTGCCAGGGAAATTGCTGAATTCCGTCGTCGTCGCCGTAAAGAGCAATCAGTTGCAAAGTCATCGGGAACCTCTTTGGAATCTATGATGGCGCAATTGCAGGATGCTGAAATTCGCGAGATGCCCTTGGTAATAAAGGGGGACGTTCAGGGCTCTGTTGAGGCTATTGTCAGTTCTCTTGAAAAACTCTCGACTGATGAGGTGAGGGTTCGTGTTCTTCATACCGGCGTAGGGGGTATTTCTGAATCAGATGTCATTCTTGCGGGTGCATCAGGTGCTCCCGTTGTCGGGTTTAATGTGCGTGCGAATAAGGATGCGCGTAATGCGGCGGAGCGCGACAATGTTGAAATTCGATATTACTCTGTGATCTATGATTTGATTGATGATGTTAAGGGTGTGCTCTCGGGTATGCTGGAGCCGGAATTAAGAGAAACATTCATCGGCAATGCGGAAATTCTCGAAGTATTCTCAATATCCAACCATGGTAAAGTGGCAGGGTGTCGTATTACTGAAGGTCATGTTAAACGCGGTGCGAAAGTACGCTTGATCCGTGATAATGTGGTGATCCATGAAGGTGAATTATCGCAGCTCAAACGCTTTAAAGATGACGTTCAGGAAGTCCCTGGTGGTCAAGAATGCGGGATGAGTTTTGCCAATTACGAAGATATGCGTGCTGGGGATGTGATCGAGTGTTTTGATGTCGAGACAATTACCCGTAGCTTGTAAAAACTTTTAGAGTATTCATTAGCCCCGTGCAGATAGTGTTGCTCGGGGCTTTTTTTTTGAGAATTTTTTGCGCACTGATGGATATAGCCCATGATCCAGCGCTCATGGTTTTTTATGCGATAATTTCGCCTGTAATTGCCCAAACGGCATTTGCGAACGTTGTAATCAACAGCTTAAAGCACCGCCACTTGGTTGGAAAATCCTCTTCTGGTTTATCTTACTTCATAGATCTGAATCGAGGTCACGAACGGATTAGAGGATGCGATTTTCTCAGCCTGTTCTTTATTTTCTGCTTTTACAATCATCATCCCGGTAATGGCATCCAAACCACGAGGTAATTCTTTTCGTCCTTGATGGGAAAATTCTATACCGTCAGCCAAGTGAAATTGATCGATAATATGGTCTTGAATAGAGGCAAACCAAGTCTTCCATGCTGTCATTATCTCTTCAGTTGGTTTTTCATAGCCAATGGTCAATAATGCAAATTTTTTCATGGTTAGTCCCTCTAAGATGAGTTTTCGCTCAGATTTTTTCGCAAAATTTAAGCCAATCAGTTACAATCAGTAAAAAATCAACCTATCATCTCCTGATAATAAATCATTTCACCAATTTTGGGAGAAAATAATTATGGCTGAGTTTACGATCAATGGGGAAGCATATTCCATAGACGATGACGCAACAATGCCTTTGCTTTGGTATATTCGCGACATTGTTGGCATCAAAGGGACAAAATTTGGCTGTGGTGTCGCGCAATGTGGTGCGTGCACGGTTCATCTTGATGGAGTTGCAGTGCGCTCTTGTGTGACGCCGGCTGCCGCCGTTGATGGTAGTGCAATAACCACGATTGAAGGTTTGAGTAAGGATGGATCACATCCTGTTCAACAAGCTTGGAAAGAACACAAAGTTCCGCAATGCGGATATTGCCAATCGGGCCAGATGATGCAGGCAGCTTCTTTGTTGGCGGAAAATCCCTCACCATCTGATGATGATATAGATGAACAAATGCGGGGTAATATTTGTCGGTGTGGGACATATCCTCGAATACGAGCGGCGATCAAAACAGCGGCTAAAAATGGGGGTGTGGCACAATGAATGAAACGATCTTAAATTTAACTCCGACTTTTGAACCCCTTCATCATAATAACAATGTAGGAAAAGTTGAAAATGTCAGTCGAAGCGTGAACCGACGTGACGTTTTACGCGGTGGTGGTGTGTTTGTTCTTGCAACAACGCTTATGGCTTGTGCCAAGCCTGAGGATAAATTTACACAAGGCACAACGTCGACCTCGTCTGGTTCTGGGGAAGGGGCATTAAAACCGATCAATCTTTTTGTCTCATTGAATGAGCAAGGGGATGTGCAAATTTTGTGTCATCGCGCCGAAATGGGCCAGCATGCAAGAACAGGACTTGCGCGCGTTATTGCTGATGAACTAGAGGCTGATTGGGATCGCATCAATGTTGTACAAACAGAAGGTGAGGCCAAGTATGGTGATCAGAATACGGATGGATCGACAACAATTCGTATGGACTTCATGCGTCTTCGCCGCATTGGTGCCAGTGCGCGCGCTATGCTAGAAAGAGCGGCTGCAGAGAAATGGGAAGTGCCACAAGATGAATGCAAGGCCATTCAGCATTTTGTCTATCATGAAGCCACAGGGCGAAAAATCGCTTTTGGTGACTTGGCTGTGGCTGCGTCTTCTTTTGATGCACCGGCCTATGAGGGAGATACTATTGAGAAAACCGGTAAAGTTGCGTATCGACTGAAAGAGCCGAAAGAGTGGCGCTTTATAGGTAAAAAATCATCGACCATTGACATGGATGATTTGCTACAGGGAAAAGCGGTTTATGGCCAGGACGTTGTCTTGCCGGGGATGAAGATTGCTGTAATTGCCCGCTCTCCCGTTTATGCGGGTACCATCAAGAGTTTTGATGCCAGTGCCGCTATGGGCATATCCGGCGTTGAAAAAGTGATAGAGCTACCTGCTAGTAACCGCAAAGCCCCACAAAATGTAGGGGGATTTAACCCATTGGGTGGCATCGCCATTATTGCGACCAATACATGGGCCGCGATTGAAGGGCGAAGCGCCCTTAAAGTTGAATGGGAAGATGGCGCTCATTCTGATTATACCTCAGCAACTTATCGCGATGAGTTAATGGAGTCTGTTACAAAGCCGCAAAAGGTAATCCGAAACAAAGGAGACATTGAGGCGGCATTTACGGGTGCCGCGCAAGTGATTTCGGCTGACTATTATGTCCCTCACATTGCCCATGCGCAAATGGAGCCCCCTGCTGCTTTGGCCCAATACAAAGACGGAAAAGTCGAAGTATGGACCTCGACGCAAAATCCGCAACAAGCCCGTCTTGATTTGGCGGAAATTCTCGGACTAGATTACAGCGAGGTGCGTATTAACAATGCGTTCTTAGGCGGAGCCTTTGGCCGTAAATCAAAACCTGATTTTGTCTATGAAGCTGCGCTTTTGTCCAGGGAGTTGGGCGAGCCGGTAAAAGTCATCTGGACCCGGGAAGATGATTTGCAGCATGATTTTTTTCACGCCGTGAGCGCGCAGCGCTTAGAGGCCAGTTTTGACGCGCAAGGTCGTGTCACGGGATGGCGTCAACAAGTAAGCTTCCCGTCGATCGGCTCCACTTTTAATCCGGCCACGGAGCATGGCTCCTCAGGGGAAATGGGGCTTGGCTTTATTGATAATCCCCTGGGAATTGCCAATATGCGGCTTGAGAATGGCAAAGCGAAAGGTAAAATTCGAATTGGTTGGTTGCGTTCGGTCAATAATATTCAGCATGCTTTTGCAACCCAATCCTTTATCGCTGAGCTAGCTCACAAGAGCGGGCGCGATCCTAAAGACTATCTATTGGAATTAATTGGGCCAGATCGAGTCCTCGATCCTGATCAAGAGGGCATGACAGGTTATATAAACTATGGTCAATCTTTTGAAGATTATCCGATCGATACGGGGCGACTAAAAAATGTGATCAACACGGCGGCTAATGGTTTGGGTTGGCGCTCACAATTGGCGATGTTTGATGAGGGGGCAGGCGCGCGCGGGCGCGGAATTGGTATCGCCGGTCATCGAAGTTTTTCATCCTATGTTGCTACGGCGGTCGAGGTTGTTATCGATGGAGAGGGGAACCTTTCTATCCCCAATGTCCATGTGGCTTGTGATTGTGGGATTGCTGTTAACCCGGAGTCGGTGATTGCGCAAATGGAAGGAGCGAGCATTTTCGCACTTTCGAATATACTGATGAGTGCGATTACAGTGACTAATGGGCGGGTTGATCAGAGTAATTTCCATGATTACGAAATGGCGCGAATGGATCATGCCCCGCGCTCTGTGAATGTCACCTTGATCGAAAGTAACAATCCACCGGGCGGTGCTGGAGAGCCTGGAACTCCTCCCTTTGCTCCAGCATTGACGAACGCGATTTTTGCAGCAACCGGTAAACGGATAAGAGATTTGCCCATCGCCAATCAATTGAGGGTGTGATCATTACGCGCTTTGGTGAATGTGCGATTGTAGTAAGGTGCGCCCCTGGTGGTTTCTTCATAAGGGGTCATCAGTTCTGGCAGATTTCAATTCAAAAAAAATGATCGGCAATTGGCTACAAATGATCGGCAATTGGCTACATATGTTTTTTCTTGCGAGAAACTAGAGTTGTAGCCTAGCTGGTCGCTCGGCCTTACGAATCGTTTTTCGTGGGTTTCGCTATCGAGGAATTTATGGAGCTTTGGCAGTTAGCGCTACTATCATTATTGGGCATAGGTTCAGGCTGGGTCAACGTCCTCGCTGGGGGCGGATCTTTGTTGACGGTCCCGATGATGGTTTTTTTAGGCATACCGGGCCCAGTCGCTAATGGGACCAATAGGATTTCGATTATAGGCCAGAACATCATGGCGGTTTGGGGCTTTTTTTCGAAGGGGTTTTCTGATTTTCGTCTGAGCAGCAGTCTTGCCTTGATGGCATGTGTTGGTGCTTTTTTTGGCGCGCAAGTTGGTGTTCAATTAGAGGGGGAGTGGTTTAATCGCGTGTTGGCGGTGACCATGATTGTCATTTTATTTATTATGATCGCTGATCGCGCGACTATACCGAGTGAACAAACAGATCATATTGCTAAGCCCAAAAACCTGGTCATGGGGCATATTCTAATGGTTGGTGCAGGTTTTTGGGGGGGCTTCATCCAAATTGGGGTAGGATTTTTACTGATGCCAATATTGTATAAGGTGATGGGCCTTGATCTTGTCAGGGTGAATATGCACAAAATGTTTATTGCCCTCTCATTCTCTTTTGTTGCGCTGGGGGTTTTTGCCAGTAAAACCGGTATTGTTTGGGAGGCAGGACTTGCGCTGGCTGCAGGGAACGCGTTGGGCGGTTATCTGGGGGCAAGGTCTGCGGTCGCGAATGGCGCGCCTTTGATCCGAAGGGTAATTATTTTTGCCATTATTGGTATGGTTATTAAGCTATTATTCTTTTAATCCGGGTGAGTTTTTTCCCAAAAGTCAAGAAATAGTTTTCCAGAGGCGTTTTGACGCCGCAAAGTGTTGCTGATCGGCTTTGACAGAGTGTCGCAGTGGGTGCACATATACGCTCAAAATTAAACTGCTCGACAGGGTCCAAGTGCTGGTTTGCTATCAGCGCGGACTTTGCATAGCCGGCTCGAAAACACATAATAGGAAAGTTATTCTCGATGATTGATCATAAAGTCCGTGCCCATCCTTCAACTGATCTCCTGCCACGCGATCAACAATTAGCCTGGAAAATGGCAGAATTGGCGGCAGATCCTGTTGGCATTGATGATGATGTGACAGATATGATCATCAACCGGATTATTGACAATGCTTCTGTCGCGATTGCCTCGGTTAATCGTGGCCCGATCAAATCTGCACGTGCTATGGCTAAGGCGCATCCGCGTGCTGGCGGCGCAAGTCTTTTTGGGTTGCCTGCGGGTGAGAGCGTTTGCGCGGAATGGGCCGCTTGGGCAAATGGCACCGCGGTTCGCGAACTTGATTATCATGATACATTCCTAGCGGCGGATTATTCACATCCGGGCGATAATATCCCTCCTGTTTTGGCTGTAGCCCAGCAAATGGGAAAAGGTGGCGCAGATTTGTTACGAGGCATTGCAACTGGTTATGAGATACAGGTTAATCTCGTGAAAGGTATATGTTTGCATGAACATAAAATTGATCATATCGCTCATATCGGGCCCTCTGCAACAGCAGCAATTGGCACTTTGTTAAATCTGGACAAGGAAGTTATATATCAATCTGTCCAGCAAGGGTTGCATTGCACGGTGACAACCCGTCAGTCGCGCAAGGGCGAAATTTCTACTTGGAAGGCTTTTGCTCCAGCATATGCGGGAAAGACAGCCATTGAAGCGGTCGATCGTTGCATGCGCGGGGAGGGGGCACCAAGCCCCATTTATGAAGGCGAAGATAGTGTAATTTCATTTATTCTGAACGGACGAACAGCACGTGATCAAGGGAAATCTCCATATGATCCGAGTTACATAGTACCACTTCCAGGAATAGGAGAGCCAAAACGTGCAATTTTGGAGACTTACACCAAAGAACACTCTGCAGAGTATCAATCTCAAGCGTTGATCGATTTGGCTTTTCGCATGGGTGAAAAAATCGGTGACTTTGATAATGTAAAATCTATTGTTCTGCATACATCACATCATACCCATTACGTGATCGGTACTGGGGCGAATGATCCGCAAAAAATGGACCCCAATGCAAGCCGTGAAACTTTAGATCACTCAATTATGTATATTTTCGCCGTCGCGCTGCAAGATGGTGAATGGCACCATGTTCGTTCATATGCGCCAGAGCGAGCACAACGTGCAGACACGGTTCGATTATGGCACAAAATCTCCACTATCGAAGACCCCGAATGGACAAGACGTTATCATGCGCATGATCCGAATGAAAAAGCTTTTGGCGCGCGTGTTGTTATTACCATGGAAGATGGTTCTGTGATTGAAGATGAGCTTGGTATTGCCAATGCTCACCCCTTTGGCGCTCGACCTTTTGGGCGCGCAGAATACATTAATAAATTTAAAACTCTTACAGATGATATTCTAGAAAAATCTGAGTCAGACCGCTTCCTTGAGCTCGTACAGCGATTGCCTGAACTCAATGCCGGAGAAGTGCGTGAGTTGAATCCAGCCGTCCCGGCTGGTTATCTGGAGGAAAACCTTGCGAACGGTATCTTTTAAAACGCAATAAAAAGACCTATTTTAGAAGAACCATATGTTTAAACGAAGTTAAATGCATCTTTAGCGAAAAGGAAAATACAAATGCTCGCATATTCGACAATTGGTGTTAAAGACATGGAAAAGGCAAAAGCTTTTTACGGTGAATTGCTCGGTGAGCTAGGTGGCAAAATACAACTGGAACGCCCAGACGGTGGATTTGTTGCCTATTCAAATGGCTCAGGATCTATGTTCGCTATTGCGCGTCCATATGATGGTGGTGAAGCCAGTGCCGGCAACGGAGCGATGATGGCCATAGCATGTGATGGGCCGGAGCAAGTAAAATCAATGTATGAAAAAGCAATTTCTCTCGGCGCGACGGATGATGGTACACCAGGTCCACGATTGGGCGGGGCTGTCTCATGTGGGTATGTGCGTGATTCTGATGGTAACAAATTAAATTTCTTCTGTATGGGATCATAATCAATTTTCGGACTATTTATCATGAATTGAAATCATAAGAAAGAAGGCTATACAGGATATCGATAATCTGTAAGGCCCTCTTTCTCAAATATTTGAGATATGATTTCTGGACTAAGAGCGGATTATGACTGCGACAGCATCAATAGAGAAGACATTGAAGGCATGGCACGACATGGTTGCAACTCGCGATCTGTTTAACCTAAAACATATCATCCATCCTGATGCTGTTTTTCGCTCGCCCATGGCCCATACTCCTTATCAGGGGAGTATGGCGCTTTATATGGCACTTTCAACTGTGCTGGATGTGTTTCAAGATTTTACTTATCATCGTGAATTTTTTGATGAAAGCGGCTTGAATGTGACACTAGAGTTTAGCGCGCATGTTAATGGCAAAAATCTCAAGGGTGTGGATTTAATCCGCTTTGATGTACAGGGTCTTATCCATGAATTTGAGGTGATGGTGCGTCCGATGAGTGGCCTGGCCGCTCTTGGGGAAGAAATGGGCAAGCGCGTTGGTACGCAATTAAAAGAATTTAAATAAAAGGTGAGCACAAGATGTTATTCACTCAAAAACTGGCGGCACAAAAACGAGAAGCATTTCGCAAAGATTTAGGATCAGGAAAATTGTTAAAGTTTCCTGGGGCATTCAATCCTCTTTGTGCTCAGATGATTGAGCAAAAAAAGGGTTTTGACGGCATCTACATATCTGGCGCTGTAATGGCCGCAGATCTATGTTTGCCTGATATCGGCCTTGCGACCATGTCTGAGTTTGTTGAGCGCGGACAGCAAATTTCGCGAGTTACCGATTTACCAGCGATTATTGATATTGATACCGGTTTTGGTGAACCCATGGCTGCAGCGCGCACGATCCGATCCATGGAAGACGCAGGTTTGTCTGGCTGTCATATTGAAGACCAGGTAATGCCTAAACGATGCGGACATCTTGACGGGAAAGAAATCGTTCCAACAGGAGTAATGTTGCAACGTGTAAAGGCTGCTGCAGAAGCCAAGAGAGATCCAAATTTTGTATTGATCGCACGTTCTGACGCAAGAGCCGTTGAAGGCTTAGATCAAGCGATAGACCGCATGAAAGCGTATGTTGATGCTGGCGCTGATATGATCTTTCCAGAGGCTATGAAATCAGAAGCCGAATTTGAAGCCGTTCGAAAAGCGATCGATGTTCCTATCCTGGCTAATATGACTGAATTTGGTAAAAGTCGTCTTTTAAATGATAAAGAGCTGGAAAATCTTGGTTTTAATATGGTGATTTACCCCGTGACCACATTGCGACTTGCGATGGGTGCTTGCGATATTGGGCTGGATAAAATTTTAGAGGACGGTGATCAAAATAACATACTTGATAAAATGCAGCACAGGCGTGACCTCTATGATACCCTTCGGTATGCAGATTATAATAAATTTGATGAAAGCCTTTATAATTTTCAAGTGACCGATACGCCAATGGATTAAAAATTGGATTAGGGGCATTTTGCCCCCAATCTAACTTACGATGAGCCTCAATGGCGTTGAAAGGTGCACACAAAGGTGGAAAACACACAATGACGTCACGCTCCTTTTATTATGCAGTTATTTTTTCATCAACAAAAAGAAATCTCGATGAAGAAGCTCGCCATGCTTATAAGGAGACAGCAGAGCGTATGATTGAATTGGCGTCATCAATTTCTGGTTACATTGGGGTCGAGGGGGCTTATCAAACTGATGGGTTTGGAATAACAGTTTCATACTGGGAAAATGAAGAGGCTATTAAAAAATGGCGTGACCATGGAGAGCATGAACATGCGCGTAATCGCGGTAAAAGTGAATGGTATCAAAATTATAGCTTACGCGTTGCAAAAGTAGAACGCGCTTACGAATGGAATTTGCAGGAGATAAATGAATGAGTGATATTGATATAAAATATGGACTTGCGGGTGTTGTGACTGATGACACTGCTGTTTCAAAGGTGATGCCTGAGATAAATTCTCTCACCTATCGCGGTTACAAGGTGCAAGATCTTGCCAGCCAGTGCCGGTTTGAAGAAGTGGCCTATCTAATTTGGAACAAAGAACTTCCGAATGAATCTCAATTGAAAGATTTTATCGCGCTTGAAAAATCAGAGCGTGACTTATCCGAAGATTTGAAATCCGTGATAAAGCGTTTCAACAAGAGCGCACACCCCATGGATACGCTTCGTACCGCGATTAGTTTTTTAGGGCAGGAAGACGATACTACAGATGATTCATCTCCAGAAGGTCTCTATGCCAAAGCGGTTAGGATGTATGCGAAAATTCCAGAAATGATTGCTGCAGATTATCGTCACAAGCAAGGCAAGGACCCTATAGGGCCAGATGCGAGTTTGGCGTTTAGTGAAAATTTTTTCAATATGTGCTTTGGTGAAGTGCCAGCACCTGAAGTGATTAAATGCTTTGATATTTCGATGACTCTTTATGCGGAGCATTCTTTTAATGCGTCTACATTTGCAGCGCGAGTGATTGCATCTACAACATCTGATATTTACTCAGCCGTTACGGGCGGTGTTGGTGCCTTAAAAGGGCCTTTGCATGGCGGCGCTAATGAAGCCGTAATGCATATGCTCAAGGAGGTTGGAGATCCTGAAAATGCAAGAGATTGGATGTTGACCGCGCTTAGAGAAAAACGCAAAATCATGGGTTTTGGTCACCGGGTATATAGATCCGGTGATAGCCGTGTTCCAACGATGACGGAAGCTTTCGAGAAAATGGTCGCAGTCATCGGTAGCGATGAAGCCAAAAAATATTGGGAGATGAGCCGTAAACTCGATGAAACTATGGTGTCAGAAAAAGGTATTTACCCAAATCTGGATTTCCCGGCTGGACCGGCATATTATTTAATGGGTTTTGAAATCCCCATGTTTACGCCGCTCTTTGTTGCAAGCCGGATTACCGGTTGGACGGCCCATGTGATGGAGCAATTAGGTGATAATAAGCTTATTCGTCCGTTATCGAATTATACTGGATCGGCGCAACGCGATGTGTCAGCCTTATCAGATCGTTAGGAGATTGTTTCAATGGCTTACGAATGTATTTTGACAGAAGTCGAGGGCAATGTGGGGGTGCTAACACTGCATCGCCCTAAAGCATTGAACGCTTTTAACCAGCAGTTAATGGAAGAGGTGACCAGCGCTTTAAACGAGTTTGAAGCTAATGATGATATTGGCGCTATTGTCATAACGGGCGGCGAAAAGGCTTTTGCTGCTGGCGCAGATATTAAGGAAATGCAATCTCTCGATTATATGGATGTGTTTAAATCCGATTTCATCACAAGTAATTGGGAGGCTGCTTCTAGGGTGCGCAAACCTGTTATTGCAGCTGTTGCGGGTTATGCACTTGGGGGCGGGTGTGAGCTTGCGATGATGTGCGATTTTATTTTAGCGGCAGATAACGCAAAATTTTCGCAACCTGAAATTACCATAGGTACCATGCCTGGGGCTGGTGGGACACAGCGCTTACCTCGGTTCATTGGTAAATCAAAAGCAATGGAAATGTGTTTGACCGGACGCGTGATGGATGTGGAAGAAGCTGAAAGATGTGGTTTGGTCTCTCGGATTATCCCTTTATCGGATTTGCGCAGCGAAGCGATTAAGACTGCCCAGCAGATAGCTGATTATTCTCGTCCTGCGGTGATGTTGACAAAGGAGTCGGTTAATCGTGCTTATGAAGTGAGTTTGAATGAGGGCATACGCTTTGAGCGGCGCGTTTTTCACTCAACTTTTGCGACCCAAGATCAAAAAGAAGGCATGGCAGCTTTTGCAGAGAAGCGAAAACCAAGTTTTAAAAACCGATAATTCAGCCGACGGGTATGCTGATAGTAATCAAAAAAAGGGGGAACATATCGGGGGTTCTCCCTTTTTTTGTGTTCTGCATTAAAAATTTGATTTGAATATTAATGAATTAAGGTAATGTTCGAGTACTGCATGTGTGGAGCTCGAGTTTATGGAAAATCTTGTCCTTGCTGTTACCCTTATTGGCGTTTTGGGGATTGGTGCACAATGGCTGGCTTGGCGTTTAAACCTGCCAGCGATAGTCTTGATGGCCATCGCTGGGATTTTAGCAGGCCCAGTATTTGGTTTATTCAGTGCACTTCTGGCAAACAATGAAACCGTGTTGGCTGGGGCGCCTCCTATAGAGATTATGTTTGGAGAGTTTTACCGCCCTATCATCGGCATTGCTGTTGCGGTGATTTTGTTTGAGGGAGGATTAACACTAAATTTTGCAGAACTCAGAGGGTTGAGCAAAGGGGTTCGCCGCCTTGTGTTTCCGGGCGTGCCTCTGGCTTGGGGGGTGGGCACCTTCGCCGCGCATTATATAGCGGGATTATCACTGCCAATAGCTATTCTTTTTGCTGGCATCATGGTGGTTACAGGACCAACTGTGATTATTCCCTTGCTTAGGCAGTCTAAATTAAGCTCAAGGCCGTCGACACTCTTAAAATGGGAAGGTATTGTTAATGATCCCATAGGTGCATTATTGGCCGTGCTTGTTTATGAGGTTTTAACTTTTGATGCCAGTCACGGCACGTCAGGTCAAATCGCAGGAACTCTGATTATTGCCTCAATACTTGCAACCTTGTTAGGGTTTGCGCTAGGGCAATTAATCGCATTTTTGTTTCGTAATGGTCATGTGCCGGAGTATTTAAAACCTCCCGTTTTACTTGCTGTAGTTTTGGTATGTTTTGAATTTGCCAATCAATTACAACATGAAGCAGGACTATTATCCGTTACTGTCATGGGCGTGACGTTGGCAAACGCCAAAATTGCTTCAATAAATCAGTTGCGTCATTTCAAAGAGAATATCACCATCCTGTTGGTTTCTGGCGTGTTCGTTATGCTCACCGCTAATTTAACCTGGGATGTTTTGGCCGCTATTGATTTACGGATGATGGCGTTGATCTTTGCAATGTTATTTATTGTACGGCCTATTGCTGTTTTTACGGCGACGATAGGGTCTGAACTACCGCTATCTGAACGCTTGCTGGTCAGTTGGATAGCCCCGCGTGGTATTGTTGCGGTTGCCGTTTCAAGTTTTTTCGGGGCATCATTGGTTGAGGCTGGATATCCGGACGGAGCCAAATTAATACCTCTCGCTTTTGGTATGGTATTTACAACGGTTGTTCTCCATGGATTTACAATTGCACCTTTGGCAAAGCTTCTCGGGCTGGCATCGCGTGAAAAACCTGGCGTGTTAATAGTCGGCTCAAGTTTATGGTCAGTCGAATTGGCTAAAAAATTGATAGAGTTACAAATTCCCGTAACCGTTGCTGACACGAGCTGGCGACGATTGCGCCCGGCCAGACTAGCAAATGTTCCTACTTATTACGGTGAGCTTTTATCAGAGGTGACAGAGCATCATATTGACCTTAATCGATTTGGTTACTTATTGGCGCTTAGTGGCAACGAAAGCCATAATGCACTGGTGTGTACCGACTTGGCACCTGAGTTAGGCCGCGCTCAAATTTTTCAAGTAAATGCGCGTGGTAAAGAAGACGATCACCGACAGGCCTTGTCATATACACTTCGCGGAAAAACATTTCTTCATTCGGCCGTTGGGTTTGATGATTTACTGCGTCGCTATTATGCCGACTGGATTTTTCAACGCACAAAATTATCTGAAGAATATCCTCCTGAAAAATATATGGATGATGCCTCTAAAGAAGCTGAAATCATCTTGCTTAAACGAAAAGATACCATTTTATTTGCAGCGAAAGAGCTGCCGATAAAACCTGAAATAGGCGATGTTGTTCTCGCGTTTACACCCAAGCCGCAAGAAAATTTGAAGTCTCAGGATGCTAAAAATACACGTCATATAAATGCTGCCTCTGAGACTATTCTGTCCGAGCATGAAAAAGTTGAAAAAGCACGTCTCACTAAGGATTAATTTGTGCACACTAATTTTCATGTTTCATTTTGAGACATTAGCCCCAGATATATTCTCTAAAATAGAGAGCGATCGATGCTTTTTGTTTTAACCGGGCATTAGCGTTATTTGTCTATTCTGACCTATTGTACAAGGTAGGTAGATAATGCGGACATCTTTATTGCGATCACCGATATCAGATAATGGTGATTCATTGCTTATGGCTTATCAGGGCAATATGACCGAAGCATTGATAAAGGCCAAAGCGGAAAATGATATTCGTAATGCAAGGGCTGCAGCCCAAGCCGCAATTCGTATGCGCTCTTCATTTCTCGAAAACATGAATCACGAGTTACGCACCCCCTTAAATGCCATTATCGGTTTTGCCGACATGTTAAAAGATGGAGATACTTACAATCTCTCTGATGATCAAAAAAAGTCCTATACAGAATATATACTGCAATCAGCAGATTTACTTCTGGGACACATCAATACGATTTTAGAGGTAGCGGCACTTGATAATGGTTCAGTTGAGCCAAGCCATGAAGCTGTTGATCTTTCGCACATGCTTGAATTAACGATTAAGCGTGTACAGGTGCAGGCTGATGCAGCTCATGTGAAAATTTTGACAGCCTCTCAAAATGCTTCATCAAATTCAAAGAGCGTCGAGGAATTCGAACCAGTATGGGCAGATCCTGAACGTATAGGGCAAGCCTTAGAGCATTTGCTACAGACGGCAATTAAATCATGTGCAATTGATGGCCGCAAGAAAGGGAAAGTTTTTGTTCGTATTTCGACACGCCGTAACGGTTGGCTTGAATTGCAAATTCGAGATGATGGAACCGGTTTTACCGAAGAAGAATTGCAATACGCCCTAAACGCATTTGGTGAAGTGCATCGTGGTCTACACAAGCCTTTTACCGGTCCTAGTGTTGGAATTGCGATCGCAAAAACATTTATTGAAATGCAAGGCGGGCAATTCACCATTAAAAGTCGAGAAGGAAAGGGAACTCTATCCACCATCGCTATTCCATTTGCCACGTCTGACCAACTAGAATTTACACAAACTAATGAGTTAACAAGCCAGGCTAGTTAGAGCGCTTTAACACGTTTAACTTTTTCGAGGTTCCCAGGGAGAAACAATGTCACAAACAACAATTAGAAAAAAGCCGAGTGGTGAAAATCAAGGTAGCGTGCATCCAGGAGCCATAGAGGTGAGAGGTCAAAATACAAACAAATCTACTGCTAGGCTCAGTGACGAATTTGTTATTGGTGAAATTATATCGGTAACAGGGTCCCATGCCTTGGTGATGTTAAGCGATACGATGAAAAACAAAGAGCTAGAAACACGTCTTCAGCTTGGAACAATTTTGACAATAAATGTTGGTAAAGTTATGGTCTTGGGGTTAATTGGCGCGATGAGTGTGCCGGCTCCATCTCATGATCACCAAGGTATCAAGATTGTTGAGGTTGAGTTGATTGGTGAATTTTTTCAATCCAATTCTAAATCTCCAGCTCGGTTTAACAAGGGGGTTTCTTCATACCCGACACTTGGTGATAAAGTTTCTATCGCCGCCCGCAAAGATTTAGGCGCTTTATTTGCTTCAAGTGGTTCGTCGAGCGTTCGTGTTGGCGTGGTAAAACAGGATGTTTCCATACCTGCCACAATTAATATAAACGAGGTTTTCGCTCGTCATACAGCGATATTGGGAACAACGGGAACCGGTAAATCGTGCGCAGTCTCATTGATGTTACAATCGATTACAGATCGGTATCAAAATGCTCATATTGTAATTCTTGATCCGCACAATGAGTATTCGCGTTGTTTTGGAGATAAGGCGGTTGTTTTCGATCCGGCAACATTCGCGCTCCCATTCTGGATGCTTACATTTGAAGAATTGATCGAGGTCCTATATCCAGATCGTCGAGGGTCAGAAGCAGAAATTGAAATTCTTTCTGAAATGATTCCGGCGGTTAAGAAAATCGGATTTGCGGGGGCGGGTAGTAACTTAAGAACAAGTGCTAGCCATCGATTACTAGAAAATGCCAACATCACGATTGATACCCCAACACCGTATCGATTGTCCGAATTATTATCATTGTTAGATAAGGCTTTGGGTGGATTGGATAATCCACAAAATATGTTGCCTTATAAAAAACTACGCAATCGCCTTTATGCTGTCAGTCAGGACGCTCGTTACGCATTTATGTTTGGAAACCTGAGCGTCCAGGATACGATGGTTGAGACTTTGTCTTCGCTTTTTCGCATTCCGGTTAATGGCCAGCCCATCTCCATTATTGAACTGGGCGCGCTGCCAGCTGAAGTCAGCCAGGTTTTGGTTTCTGTTATCTCGCGACTGGCCTTTGAATTTGGACTGTGGAGCCAGGGCGCATCCCCGATCGCAATTGTGGTGGAGGATGCCCATCGTTTTGCTCCTGTTGATAGAAGAGAGGGCTTTTCTCCGACACGAAAAGCACTTGCCCGGATCGCAAAAGAGGGGCGAAAAACGGGTGTTTCATTGTGGGTTATTTCACAACGCCCTACGGAGCTTGATGCAACCATTCTTTCTCAATGCAATACAATTTTCGCCATGCGCCTGGCTAATCAAGCCGATCAAAAGACATTGCGTGCTATCGTGCCCGATACCTCAACCAGCCTCTTAAGCTCGTTGCCATCACTGGGCACTGGTGAGGCGATTGCTGTCGGTGAGGGGGTTCCGCTTCCGACACGAATTCGCTTCGATGCTTTGCAAAGGGCTGATATTCCTCGCTCTTTGACGACTAACTTCACAGATGGATGGTCTGTTGAAGTGGATGATGATCACTATATACGACGGATTGTTGAGCAATGGCGGGCGCAACGCTTGCTACCCCCGGAAATATAGAGATTATTTGCCTCATATTTAACCCTTAACCTCTGTAAAAAGCTTTCTGGGCCTTTAAATATAAGGCTGATGCTGTTACATGGCTGTTATGGTTACATTGATCAAAAACGAGCCCACAAAAGGGAATAATCAGCCTGCTATTCGTCATCCTGAAAAGCAAAAACGGGCTGACAGTCCGGTATTACGCAAACCGGAATGGATTCGTGTGAAAGCCCCTGTTTCTCAAGGGTTTCATGAAACTAGAAAAATTGTATCTGATAGAAACCTTCATACTGTTTGTGAAGAAGCCGCATGCCCGAATATAGGGGAATGTTGGACCAAAAAGCACGCAACCTTAATGATCATGGGGGATACGTGCACGCGCGCTTGTGCGTTTTGTAATATCAAAACGGGTAAACCTGATCCACTTGATGTTGATGAGCCTGATAAGGTTGCTGATGCCGTTATGCAGATGGGGTTGAAGCATGTTGTAATCACGTCCGTAGACCGTGATGATTTGGTCGATGGAGGCGCAGAGCATTTTTCTCAAGTTGTTCAAAAAATCCGTGCCGTGAATAAAAATACGACAATAGAAATTTTAACGCCGGATTTCTTGCGAAAAGAAGAATATGCAAATCTCGTCATCGACTCTCGTCCTGATGTTTTTAATCATAACCTTGAAACTGTGCCGCGCCTGTATCTTTCTATTCGTCCGGGTGCGCGCTATTATAACTCATTACGGTTGTTGGAACGGGTGAAAGAGCGCGACCCATCCATGTTTACAAAATCTGGTTTGATGGTTGGGCTTGGTGAAACCCGCGAAGAGGTTATGCAAGTGATGGATGATATGCGCTCGGCAGGCATTGATTTTATTACGATTGGTCAATATCTTCAGCCCACAAGAAAACATGCGCCGGTAGATCGATTTGTGACACCAGACGAATTTTCTTCTTACGAAATTCTGGCCAGAGCAAAAGGTTTTTTAATGGTTTCCGCAAGCCCGTTAACAAGATCATCGCATCATGCCGGAGAAGATTTTGCCAAGTTACAAGCGGCTAGGTCAGAAAAAAATATCAAGAATAATTTAGGCAAATAAAGGGGATTTCTTATGCCCCTTAAGGCTCTTTCTATTGGCGATATTCCCCTGCGCAATAATGTTGCTTTGGCACCTATGTCTGGGGTCTCAGATTTGGCTATGCGCCGTGCGGCGTGGCGGGAGGGCGCTGGATTTGTTGTCTCCGAAATGGTGGCTTCTGAGGAGCTTGTGAATGCAAGGCCGGATGTTGTGCGCCGGGCATTAGGAGGGAATGGAGGCAAAAATAAAGTTGGGACGGCGGCTGCGCAAACGCCAAAACCATTTATCATTCAGCTGGCAGGCCGCGAAGCCAGATGGATGGCGGAAGGGGCAAAAATTGCTCAAGCGGCTGGGGCTGATTGCATTGATATCAATATGGGCTGTCCTTCACGCCAAGTAACAGGAGGATTATCGGGCTCCGCTTTAATGCGAGATCCCGATCGTGCGTTATTGTTGATTGAAGCGGTCGTTAATGCGGTTTCTATTCCTGTAACGTTGAAAATGCGTTTAGGGTGGGATTTTCACATGTTGAATGCCCCTGAAATCGGCGTGCGAGCGCAATCTGCTGGTATTCAGCTTTTAACAGTACATGGCCGGACCAGAAATCAATTTTATAAAGGCTCTGCAGATTGGTCCTTGGTACGAAAAACCAAAGAAGCTGTTTCTATTCCGGTTATTGTGAATGGGGATATTTTAAGCTTGGAAGATGCGCGTGAAGCCTTGATGCAATCTAGAGCGGACGGCGTTATGATTGGCCGGGCTGCCATTGGCAAGCCATGGCTTCCAGGGGCGGTAGCAGATGCACTTCATAATGGTGTGTCTATGATTGTGGAGCCAGATCTCAAGGTTCAAGGACGTATAGCTCTCGATCATTATCAAGACATCATCGATCTTTATGGTGAACCATTAGGGATCAGAATGGCGAGGAAGCATCTTGCGGCGTATATTGACGCGGCCCCGATCACTATATCTGCTCAGGAACGCCGAGCTTTCAGAGCTCATATATGTCAGGTTAACAGCACCCAAAAAGTCATTGAAATGGTTAAGAATTTTTACTTTCATGAAAATATTGAAGTTACAAATTCTCCCAATAAATCTGGTCATCAAGGGAACGGTAAGGCTCAGATAAAAGCATTTGGTTAGGATTTTTTTGTAATAGCAAATTTTTTTGTGTTTTCATAAAAATGTGTTGATTATTTGCAACAAACGGGTGACATTAAAGCCACGTTATTGTTCCTGTTGTTAAATCATCCGTCTGAGTAATTTCCGTTTCGTTTTATGAGCACCACACCCCGTGATACATCATCAGAGCTGCCATCACTACCTTCATCACTGAAGGTCGCCGCAGATAATGATCTATCAAGCCCCGCAAATGAGAATATTTCCAAGCGATCAAGGGTAAAACGAAATAAGAAAACTGGTGCGAATAAAGATTTCCTATCCAGATGGTCTCAATCAAATTTAGTTGCGGCACTTGCCCTGACAACGATTGGAATATGCGCTTTTATTTCAACGTGGTTCTTGATGTCTTCCGCAGTCGAGTCGACGGACCGTAATGTCCTCATTTCATTGGTTGTGGCAAATATTGTTATTGCGGTTGGCTTTGCGTTGATGGTTGTCTGGCGTTTTTGGAGTGTGTGGGGAAATCGACGCAATCAGCTTGCTGGCTCACGCCTGCACATGCAACTGGCTCGTTGGTTTGCGTTAGTGGCCATTGTTCCTGCTATTATTGCTTTTTTCTTTGCTTTCATGGTCTTGCGATCTAGCCTAAATGATGTCTTCAGCGAACGGATTGAAAATTATCAACAAACCGCAAGGGATATTGCAAATGAGCTCGTTGGTTATGTTTCTCAAGAAACAAAGGGCCAAATGATCGATACTGCGATCGATATTCACCGTAATGAAATTCAAAATATCGGGTTTAGCCGCACCCCTCTTAATTTTCGATCCTACCTCGAGATTCAAGCGCGAGCACGGGCCTTTGCAGCGATTTATTTGATTAGTGGGGATAAAAATCTTGTAACACGCATTGAGTTAGAAGAGGGCAATTTTGCGCTTCCGTTGAAGTCAACTTATGCGCGTCTTGATCGAGAAATAAAAGATGAAGAATTTGTACAAGGTGTCAGCTTTAATCGATACTGGTTCGAGATCAACGATAATGACTCTATCGATATGTGGAGAGGTATTTTAAAAATACCAGACTATGATAATGGATATTTGGTTGTCTACAAACCCATTAATGCAGCATTAGCGCAAAGAATTCGACAAGTTCGTCTAATCACCGCTGATTGGGAGGAAGCGATCCAGGGACGCCGTCGGCTAGAGCGGGTCTTTGTTCTTGGATATGTCATTTTAGGTACGACCGTTTTATTTGGTGCGATTTGGTTAGCGTTGGGGGCAGCCACGCAAATCGTATCGCCTATTGGGCGGCTTGTAAAAATGGCGGACCGCGTCTCAAGCGGAGATCTAAGCGCGCGGGTTTCTGTCTTTAAAACCGACGGTGAGGTCGGCGAACTTGCAAAATCAATGAATAAAATGACAGCGCAACTTCAAACACAACGAAGCGACCTAATCGATACCAATAAACAATTTGATAAAAGGCGCCGGTTTACGGAAGCTGTGTTGGCTGGTGTTTCTGCCGGTGTTTTGGGGGTTGGGGGCGATGGAAGAATAACCATTGCAAACCGTTCGGCTGCAGTTTTACTCGGCATAGAGAGCAATCGAATTAATGGTATGGCAATTGAAAAGCTCATGCCGGAGATTGAACTTTTGTTTGAAGAGGCTCGTCTTAATCTCGGTCGGGAAATTGATGGCGTTGTCGAATTTATTCGTAATGGACGTACACAAACATTTAACGTGCAAATTGTTGGGGATCAGGCTGAGCGTGAGCGTAATTATGTGATTACACTTGATGATATCACGCAGTTAATATCCGCTCAGCGTAATGCCGCTTGGGGGGATGTGGCACGTCGGATTGCCCACGAAATTAAAAATCCGTTGACCCCGATTCAACTTTCAGCGGAGAGGTTACAGCGTAAATACCTGGAAGAAATACAAACGTCTCCAGATGTATTTGAAAAATGTACGGATACTATTATTCGCCAAGTGAAAGATATTGGCCGTATGGTTGATGAGTTCTCATCGTTTGCTCGAATGCCAAAGCCGGTTATTGGCCTTGAAGATATGCGCGGGCTTACGAAGTCAGCTATTTTTCCTCAACGTGTGACCTATCCTGATGTTGAGTTTATTAGCAATTTACCCAATGAGCCTGTTAGTATCGAATGCGATGGGAGGCTTATTGTTCAAGCGTTGACGAACTTAATAAAAAATGCTGCTGAGTCCATTACCACCAGATTGGAAGTTGCTGAGACATCTGACAAAAAACACGTAAAGCCAGATGATACCCCTTTGGACGGTTTATCTGCACCAGGAAAAATCCTTGTAGAGATGATCGTTGAATCGTCACAAGATAATCCGCCAAATGTGATCATTGAAATTGTTGATAATGGTATTGGATTGCCCAAAGAAGAGCGCCACAGAATGGCGGAACCGTACATGACAACGCGTGAAAAGGGGACTGGACTTGGTTTAGCCATTGTTAAAAAAATTGCGGAAGAGCATGGCGGACATGTTGCATTTGAGGATGACGTAAGGCTTGGAAAAACGGGAGCGTGTATCAGTTTAATCTTACCGATTGCGACAAATGTAATAGTGCCTGATATAGAGCAAACGGAAGGCGCGAAGTCCAATAATGTCAATAATGAAATTACGGCAGCAGAGTAAGTTTTGATGATAAAAAAATTGATCAGCGTGGATAAACAAAGAGTGAAATTTTGCTTGGGTATGAGGCAAGCACGATTTTACGGTTAAAGAGTATTAATAATTTGAAAATTTTAAAGCAGCAAAAATTTGCAGTATGTGTAAAGGCAGTATGTGTAAAGTAAGGCAGGGCTAAAATAATGGCGATTGATGTACTGATTGTTGATGATGAAGAAGATATTCGCGAGCTTGTTTCTGGGATATTGGAAGATGAAGGTTACGCACCGCGAACGGCAGCGAATTCGGATACTGTTTTTGATGCTTTGACAGAACGTGTGCCTGCATTAATGGTTTTAGATGTATGGTTACAAAACTCCAAGATGGATGGCATCGAGATATTGGAGGAAGTTCGAAAATTACACCCAGATTTACCAGTTATTGTTATATCTGGTCATGGCACAATCGAAACAGCTGTCGCAGCCATTAAAAAGGGCGCTTATGATTTTGTTGAAAAACCTTTCAATGCAGATCGATTGATATTGGCTGTCAAGCGCGGCCTTGAGGCAACACGGTTACGGCGTGAAAATAGTGAATTAAAAGGACGGATGCCCGATTGGGGATTAGTGGGGCAATCTAATCACATTATCGCGTTACACAATGTTGTTGAACGCGTGGCAAATTCACGCTCACGTGTACTCATTTCTGGCCCGCCTGGCTCTGGCAAAGAAATGTTAGCGCGTCTTCTTCATGCCCAGTCTGGACGTGTCGATAGCCCGTTTGTGTTGGCCAGTGCCGCGATGATTTCCCCTCAACGTATGGAGGAAGAACTCTTCGGTGTAGAAAATGAAGATGGATCCATAAAGTCGATTGGTTTGATGGAGAAAGCCCATGGCGGGACACTCATGTTTGATGAAGTGGGTGATATGCCTCTCGAGACACAGGGAAAAATTTTGCGTGTTCTTGTTGATCAACGCTTCAAACGTATAGGCGGGGACCGCCCAGTTGAGGTTGATGTTCGCATTGTCTCCACAACTTCACGCAATCTTCTTCAAGATGCTGCTGAAGGGCGTTTTCGCGAAGATTTGTTTCATCGATTGAACGTTGTCTCAATTGACACCCCGCCTCTGAGCGAACATCGTGAAGACATACCTGAATTGGTTACATATTTTGTGGACCGTCTGTCTCGTTCTCATGGTTTACCGGCGCGCAGGTTTTCTGGCGACGCAATTGCGGCCTTACAAACTTATCGTTGGCCAGGAAATGTCCGCCAATTACGTAACGTCATTGAACGGACATTAATTATGGCATCGCGTGATAGTCATGATAATCTATGCTGCGAAGATTTGCCCGCAGAAGTCACTGACACCGGGCTTTCGAGTGGGCAGGGAACTGGCATGGAACAAATTATATCAATGCCGCTTCGAGATGCACGCGAGCGTTTTGAAAGAGAGTATTTGGTTACTCAGATTAGTCGTTTTGGTGGTAATATATCGAGAACGGCTTCTTTTATAGGGATGGAACGCTCAGCGCTGCACCGCAAACTCAAAGCGCTTGGCGTTACAAATAATAATCATAAAGATGCTAAGGACTCAGGATCTCACGCTGATATGAATCCTAATGATAATGCAGCTTCACCAGTTATTAGGAGTTAAGCTGCCATTGTGATTTTTGAGATTACAGCCTAAATACGAATAGAATTTTATTACGAAGGTAGCTTTACATGCGGGTCATTGTCTGCGGCGCAGGTCGGGTTGGGTATGGTATTGCACGGCGTCTATCTCGCGAGGGTAACGACGTAACCGTTATCGACCAGTCAAAAGAATTGGTCAGAGAGATATCAGAGCGCCTAGACGTCCGCGGTGTAGTTGGTAATGGTTCCTATCCGGATGTTCTAGCTGAAGCTGGTGCTCGTGAAGCGGACATGATTATCACGGTCACCTATTCTGATGAAGTGAATATGATTTCCTGCCAAATCGCTCACACTCTTTTCAATGTACCGACAAAAATTGCCCGTATTCGTGCGCCAGGATATCTTGACCCCAAATATAGTGATCTTTTTAGCCGTAACCATCTCCCGATAGATGTGATTATATCGCCAGAGCTTGCGGTCAGCGAAGCTATTATGCAGCGTATGCTGACGCCCGGTGCATTTGAAGTTTCATCTTTTGTTGATGGGCGCGTATGGACTGTAGGGGTGAAACTGCGCGAAGATTGTCCCGTTGTTAACACACCGATTAGTCAGCTTTATGATTTGTTTCCAGATCTTCGCGTGACGATTGTGGGTATTAAAAGGGGGGATAAACTCTGGCGCGCTCATTCTGATGACCAACTCGATGTTGGAGATCAAATTCTTTTTGTGGCAAAAAGGGAAAATGTACCAAGAGCATTAGATATTTTAGGCGTTGCAATTTCAAGAGCGCGGAGAATTATTGTCATTGGCGGCGGGAATATCGGATTGAACGTGGCAAGAGGCCTTGAGGAACAAAAAGGCATGAAGGTTCGTTTAATCGAGCGCAATCAAAAGCAAGCCGAATATATTGCCGAACAATTGGAGCGCACCATTGTTCTACAAGGAGATGGACTTGATCGGGATCTCCTTCATGAAGCTGGTGTGAAAGACGCCGATACAGTCATTGCGGTGACAAATAATGATCAAGTTAATATTCTTGCATCTGTTGTGGGCAAAAATGAAGGTGCGCGGCGCGCCCTTACATTGGTGAATGATCAGGATTATTCTTCAGTGAGTGAGGCGGTCGGCATTGATCGCGTATTGGATCCACGGGGCACAACAATTTCAACAATCTTGCAGCATATCAGGCGAGGTCGCATCAAAGGTGTGTATTCTTTGTTTGATGGGAAGGCGGAAATTATTGATGCCGTTGCGCTAGAAACATCACCGCTTGTGAATAAGCCTCTTAAGGAAGCTAATTTACCAGATGGCGTCATTGTTGGTGCAGTATGTCGAGAGGATGATATTTTTATGCCAAATGCTGATTTTACGATTTTGCCTGGTGATCGAGTAGTGTTGATGGCAATGAGAGAATATGTACGCGATGTGGAGCAAATGTTCCGCGTCAGTGTCGAGTACTTCTAGGGTAACAATCTTGCCACCTATTAACCGTAATAATATCGTGGTTTAAACCCCGACATGGAAAATGCTTGAAAAATGGGCCTGTCCAGTATCATAAGAGCGATTGGTGCCGGGATTATATATCTCGGCATAGGGATGTTCGTTCCATTTTTATATACACTTTCGCTTCCGTCTGAAGAGCCCAGCATTTGGCTTTTTAGTGCCATAATTACGATCCTTTCCGGGGTTGGATTTTTCACGGCTGCAGGGGGTAATCGACCTGCAACAGATTTTCGCGGGGGGATTTTGACTGTTCTGCTGTGGTGGATTATTGCGCCTCTATTTGCATGCCTTCCATTGATTTTAAAGTCATATAGTTTTTCTGATGGATATTTTGAATCTGTTTCCGCGCTGACAACAACGGGGGCATGGTTATCGTTAGAAACCATTTTGAATAAACCTGATGAATTGTTATGGCTGGCTATCTTACAGTGGGCAGGCGGGCTTGTTTCAATTGCTTTTGCCGCGTCTGTTATTGTCCGACCGGCCTTTTACGGCACTGAAATTATCCAAGTTCCTTTTTCAAGAGGGGAAAATGACAGTTATCTCAGGTCTTTACGTAATGCATTGATATCGTTTTCGGTTGTTTATGCCGCTTTGACGGCCTTTTGCTGCTTTTTACTCATTGTTAGCGGCATTCACTCATTCGATGCTGTTATCATTTCGTTGTCCGTACAGGCTTCTGGGGGCTTGCTACCTCATATCGATGGTGTGAACGGTTATCCGGATTGGTTGGGATCGGTATTGATGCCGTTCATTCTGTTTTCAGGCATGAATTTCTTACTCATCAGTTTTGCCGCTCGCGGTGTTATTCGGAATCTTCAAGATAGTGAGACCGAAGTTTATGTGATGATGATTTTTATAGTCGGTTTTTTGTTTTGGTTATTGGCTGGGGCTGGTGATTTGGATTTAATCCCGATGCAATTATTTAATGCTGCATCCCTGTTATCGACCAATGGTATCATTCTGGGGGAGGCCCCACCATTATCAATTGCTATCATCACAGCCTTGATCGGAGGCGCTGCCGTTTCAACGGCTGGAGGGTTCAAAATTTTGCGTTGGCTAGTGATTATGCGCCGCGCGCAAGAAGAGGTCCGTCGCTTGATTTTACCAAGTGCGGTTCAGGGACAGTCCAGGATTGTCAACGAACTGGGGGTCTGGATGCATTTTTTAGTTTTTACTTTTGTGTTGGCTATCTTAATCATTGTTATGACTTTTGCGGGGCAAGGGTTTGCTAGTGCCGCAACTATTGCCGCTGCAACTTTGAGCAATACTGGTCCGTTAATTGTTTTATCAGGCTTGGAAACGACCGATTATGCGCAGTTTCCCGTGTATAGTCGCTGGTTTTTGGTGGTGGCGATGATTTTGGGACGTATTGAGGCTGTCGCAGCACTGGCGCTTTTTAACAGAGCGTTTTGGAGAAGCTAATCAACATACTTTCTTCTCTTTTGGCCAGCTAAATCATCCAATTCCCAAAAAAATACTTTTTTCTTTTGCGTCGCAATAAAAAATCCGTATGATACGATTTCCGAGCGCAAATTTAGTTATTATCAGAATAAAAAACTATAAGACTCCTAAAATGAGCGATAAAAAGCAAAACCTCCAAGATGTCTTTCTCAATCAAGTTCGAAAAGAGAAAATACCTGTCACTGTTTTTCTAGTAAATGGTGTAAAACTCCAAGGTATTGTCACTTGGTTCGATAATTTTTGCGTGCTTCTTCGTCGCGATGGACAAGTACAGCTTGTATATAAGCATGCAATCTCTACTGTGATGCCCGGTCAACCGATCAATTTGTGGGATGGGGACGATGATGATGATTAGTGCTTTGGCATAATTTTTTTGAAAAATATTCTTTTCTAATTTCCAGCATCAGCTTTAAGTCAGGCAATATCTTTTCTATTGCTCGGCTAAAAATAAAATTCGATTTCTTCTCAGACGAAACTGTGTATGGCGAAAACATGATATGTTTCCCATATCATTAAATTGTTTCGCAAGCTTAAATCGCATGGCTCGTGAGTGTGTTGGATTGCTCAAAAACCATTTTTATGAAAGCATAAAGTTATGCAATCAGCTATTGTTTATCATCCCGTTTTACCTCTCTTTGCGCAACGCAAAGATCATTCTTCACCCCAAAATCATGGCGACGCAACTTTGCGTAGCGCGGCTATTCGAAGTCCTGAAAACGCATTGGAAGAGGCGGTCGGATTAGCGGCCGCTATTGATTTACAGGTTCTCGCGAGTGAGATCATTACGATCAATAAGCCGCGCCCCGCCACTTTATTTGGCACTGGTAAACTTGAAGAAATGAAAGCCAGTTTTAAAAATTTTGATCACCCGCCAACTGTCATCATTATTGATGGTGGTTTAAGCCCTGTGCAACATCGCAATCTTGAAAATGCACTTGAGGTCAAGGTTCTGGATCGTACCGCGCTCATATTGGAAATTTTTGGATCAAGAGCGCGAACAAAAGAAGGGCGCTTGCAAGTTGAACTCGCGCATCTCACTTATCAACGATCACGGCTCGTTAGATCATGGACCCATCTTGAGCGTCAACGCGGCGGTGCCGGATTTTTAGGTGGTCCCGGTGAGCGTCAGATTGAAAGCGATCGTCGAGTTCTGGCTGAAAAAATTGTAAAATTAAAAAAGAAACTTGAGTCTGTAAAAAGAACGCGATCCTTGCAGCGCGCAAAACGTAAACAGGCTCCACAACCTGTGGTCGCCCTTGTGGGATATGCAAATGCGGGCAAGTCGACCTTGTTTAACAAATTAACAAAATCGACCGTACAAGCTCAAGATCTCCTATTTGCAACGCTCGATCCCACAATGAGGTCGGTCATCCTGCCGTCCGGTCAAGAGGTTATTTTTTCTGATACGGTTGGGTTTATTTCAGAGCTTCCTACACAGTTAGTTGCCGCGTTTCGGGCGACACTTGAGGAGGTTTTAGAAGCAAACTTAATTGTTCACGTTCGCGATATATCGCATGGAGATTCGGAAGCCCAAAGGCAAGATGTTCTCGCGGTTCTTAAAGAATTAGGCGTTGCAACCGGCGCAGTAGACCTTGGCAATAATGAGCGACCTGTGATCGAAGCGTTAAATAAAATAGACCTTCTTAATGCGGATGAAGTTAGTGATATCGATGATTTTGCTAATGCGTCGCTTAATGTAGATTTTCCAGTTGCGACTGCCAGCGAACCGGTCAGGGTTTCAGTTTCTGCTGTTTCGGGTGATGGAATTGAAAAACTTTCTAAGCTTGTTGACGATTACATTACCGCTGATCGAATCTTATATGAATGTCATCTTCCACTGGATCATGGGGCAGCGCGTGCCTTTTTGCATGCGCAGGGGGACGTCATAAATGAAATAGTTGAAGATGATGTTATGAAACTGGAAGTGAGGCTAACTGATAAAGTTAAAGGTCAATTTGAGCAGGAGTTTTCTTTAAAAATTATCGATAATCATTCACCTCAAGAAGAGCAAGTTCCTTCGTTCCCATATCAACCGTAAAAGTTGCGAAAAATGTCAAAACTAAAGTATTTCCAGATCAATTGGTTAAAGGTTGGATATCCGGAAACGCGACAAAGTAAAAATTATAGCACCTGCTTGATCCCATTTGATTTGGCGGTGCTTTATGTGAGATACACATGGCTCTATGATTAGCTTGCTCGATTAATTGCTTCACTGATTAATTTTCTCGCGACATCTTTGTTTTGCCACCCACCGAGTTTGACCCATTTTCCCGGTTCCAAATCTTTATAATGCTCAAAAAAATGTGAAATTTGCTGCAAGGTGATCTCTGGCAAATCTTTATAATCGAACACATTTTCGTAACGCCGCGTTAGGTGGGGTGAGGGGACAGCAATGATTTTTTCATCAAGTCCTGAATTATCTTCCATCATCATCACGCCAACCGGGCGTACATTAATAACGCAACCGGGCATCAAGGGGCGAGTGTTACAAACCAAAACATCTATGGGGTCACCATCATCTGATAATGTATGAGGCACAAAGCCATAATTGCCAGGATAGGACATAGGAGTGTATAAAAAGCGATCTACCACCATGGTGCCGGCATCTTTATCCATCTCATATTTTATTGGTTGTCCGCCTACAGGGACTTCAATGATAACATTCACATCATCAGGCGGCGAATCGCCAATGGAAATAGCTTCTAAACGCATAAATAGTACTCGTGATTAGGGCCGCTTTTGCGGTGTTAGAGGGGAGAGTAATGCTTTAATCTTACATACTCATTATTTTTGATAAATTATTTCACCATTAACGATTGTCATCACCGTCTCAACAGTTAAAATTTCGGAAGGATCAATGGTCATTATGTCTTTTGAAAAAATCGTAAAGTCCGCATAGCGTCCAGGCGAAATAGTGCCTAGTTTATTTTCCTGAAAAGACGCATATGCAGGCCATGCCGTAAACATTTTTAATGCTTCCTGACGCGTCACAGCTTCTTCAGGGTGCCAATTATCATCTTGATACCCATTCACATCTTTTCGAGCAATAGAGGCATAAAATTCTATGCGAGGATCACCGCGTTCTACAGGAGCATCAGAGCCCGCTGCAATAACAACACCGGCATCGATCATTGAGCGCCATGCGTATGCGCCTTCAAGTCTTTCCGGGCCCAAACGGTCTGGAGCAAAATGTAAATCACCGATAGCGTGAGAGGGTTGCATGGATGCTATAATTGAATTTTTGGCAAATCTATCAATATCGCTGGGGCGTACGATTTGCGAGTGTTCAATTCTAAACCGTGGATTAAACTCAGATGGAAGAGAGCCTTTTTTTGCGTTGTAAACCTCTTCATACCAATCAAGAACCAACGCATTGCCTTTATCACCAATGGCATGGGTGTTCACCTGTAAACCCGCAGTCATCGCTCTTGAAAAATAGTCTTTGGCTTTTTCCGGTTCAATAAGTAGCAATCCAGTAGTTTCTTGCTTGTCTGCATAGGGATCAAAAAGAAGAGCTCCGCGTGAACCTAATGCCCCGTCTGAATATAGTTTTATGGCCCTTGTGATAATCTTTCCGGTTTTATCAATTTGTGGGCCACTTTTTTCCAAATCATCTAACCCAATTGCGTCCAAAGAGTTATAAACACGAATAGACAATTTATTAATTTCGTTTGGATCTTTTTCATCCGCGAGCCTTTTCATAATATTGAGGTCTAAAGGTGAGACGGACATATTGTGAATACCGGTCCACCCATAGGCTGCGTAAACTTGTGATGCGGTTTCATACGCTTCGCTTTTTAAGTTTTCTGAAGGTGCATCCAGTAAGTTGCTAACTAAATTTTGAGCAGCGTCAATTAAGATACCTGTTGGATTGCCGTTCGTGTCTTTTTCAATAATACCGCCAGAAGGGTTGGGCGTTGTCGCATCAATGCCTGCTTTTTTTAATGCGGCACTATTCACGACCATGGAATGGCCATCAGCCCGTTCCAAAATTACCGGATTGTTTGGGGACACACGATCCAGATCCCCGGCGTTTGGAAAACGAGCTTCTGGCCAGCCAGTTTCAATCCATCCTCTGCCATACAGACTTACGCCCGGTTCAAGCGCTAAAACGGGCCCCCTGACGGCTTCGACCAATGACGCAATTGACTCAATCCCCTCAAGGTTTAACGTTAGCTCTCTCATGCCAATGCCAAAAAGATGTCCATGAGCATCCGTAAAGCCCGGATACATAGCCGCACCTTGAAGATCAATCATTTTGGTCTGTTCATCTGCAAGCTCCATAATTGTATCCTTGGCGCCAGCAGCGATAATCATATTGTCACGCACCGCGACGGCCTCCACGGTGGGGGTCGCATCGATCGCTGTGTATATAGGACCGCCGCTAAAAATCATGCCAGCTGTTTGAAAGGCGATTATTTCGTTTTGTGATTCTGATTGATGGATTGGCGCAATCGGCGAATTATCTGTCTTATCCTGTTCGCTGGGCGAGCAAGAGACGGTAAGCAGCGCTAAAATAGAGAGGTTTACTAGCCACGATTTTGGTGCAGATTGATAGTTTTTCATAGATTTAAGCCTAATCGCTAAAATGATTTATCTGGCATATCTAGGGCGGTCTGTCGGGTTTGGCAAATATTTGATCGATGATCCAATAGTATGAAATTTGATTGATGTTTTTAAGTAGCCAACAATTCGATCAAAGATTGCGATTTTTTTTGACAATGACTATTGCAAGAGAATGAAGAAAGCGCTATCCCGCGCTTCTTGATGTTGGGGCGTCGCCAAGTGGTAAGGCATCGCTTTTTGGTAGCGACATTCCCAGGTTCGAATCCTGGCGCCCCAGCCAA
>CAYZLR010000027.1:0-38569 GCA_964479275.1 uncultured Caulobacterales bacterium | reverse complement strand
GATACGACTGAAAGTAAATTGAATCTGCTCTAGGTGTTTAGTCCCGGGAAGTGATAGTTTAAAATTTTGATAAAACTGTAAGGCTCCGAGGATGACTTAAAGCCCCTCCCCGCAAAAGGAAGCAAGGGGGTGCTTTTGGTTATTGTTTTGTCGTATTTCCAGACGATCAACTGGTCACCTCTAATGCTTTAACAACGCACGTTGTCGTGGCGTAGCAATATAAACTTGTCCCAGAAGAGACCCCACCCATGCTAAGCTAATAAGCCGTCAAAATGTGGATGCATGTTCATTTACATACAATGAAAACCAATAAGTTGTTAATTAAAAAATGGGAATATGGTATCAGTCAGATCGTCAGAAAGCGCGTCGAGGAAGCCTTCGGTTGGGTCAAATATGGCGCTGGCAAGAGACAAACGAAGTTCAGGGGCCTTAACCGGGTCCGCGCCGACTTCACCCTGACCGCCATTGCCTATAATCTGATCAGGCTACCGAAACTGATGGCAAGCTGAGCATCTAATGAAAAAAAACTTAAAAAATACGATTTTCAGCGTATCAAACGGCGTATTAGACAGCAGCAACACCAAGCCGCAAAGCGCAGGAACACATCATCAAAACTGCATAAATAACGGCTTTTCAACAGCCTGTTAAATGCAACACCCATTAGATAGACTGCTCAGCGATTTGCTTATTCCATAGTTCAGCATAAAGACCATTACTGGCAAGTAGGTCACTATGCTTACCTGTTTGAGACACCTTTCCCTCTTGCAAGACGATAATTTCATCGGCTGAAACGATAGTTGATAACCGGTGGGCTATCGCAATTGTTGTTCGCCCCCTTGCAGCTTGCTGTAAAGCTTGTTGCACATCTTCTTCCGTAGATGAATCCAGAGAAGATGTGGCCTCATCAAGAATTAAAATTTTGGGATCTGACAAAATCGCCCTAGCTAACCCAACTCGCTGACGTTCACCTCCCGATAATTTTAACCCCCGCTCCCCTACGATTGTATTCAATCCGCCGGGTAATGATTTTACAAACTCAGTCAGTTGTGACTTTTCCAATGCAGCAGAAATCATTTCTTCTGTAGCGGCAGGGTTTGCATAAGAAACATTCATCCGTAAGCTGTCATTAAAAAGCGTTACATCTTGCGGAACAAGACCGAGATTAGAGCGCAGGCTCTCTTGGGTAACATCTGCAATATCCTGCCCGTCAATCATAATTTTTCCGGTAGACGGATCATAAAACCGAAACAAAAGCTTTACTAATGTTGACTTGCCCGCGCCAGAAGGCCCCACAACGCCGACAAAATTTCCCGGTTTAATGTTTAGCGATATATGATCGAGATTTGATGAGCGACCTTCATAGGCAAAAGAGACCTTCTCAAATTCAATCGCTGCTCCAGAAATACTGATTGCATGTGCCCCCTCCTTATCCTGAATTTCAGGCTGTTCCTCTAGCAGATCATATAGATTTTCGACATCAACACTACTTTGATTAATTTCACGCCACGCAAAACCCAGAATATTTAATGGGCGATATATATTGGTCATCATCAAGGTCACGGCCATAATATCACCGACCTGCATATCACCGCGTTGAACACCAAATCCAGCCGCAAGAGCGATTGCTAATAATCCTAGTGACATAATAAACTCTTGCCCACCATTCATCAGATACATTGACTTCATGGAACGGACATAATGATGGGTAAAACTGTCAAAAGATCGATCGAATCGATGGGCTTCGCGGTTTTCTGCTGCAAAAGCCTTGACAGTTTCAAAATTCGAAAACGTGTCCATTGTAATCGCTTTTAATTCAATATCGGCGCTGTTCATTTCCCGGCGCAATCGGTTCCGCCATTCCGTAACGCGAATGGTAAAAATGACATAGAGCACGACAGTCAGCACCGCAAAAAGAGATAATTCTGGCCCATACAATATAGCAATCAAACTTGCCGCCATAACCAATTCAATAATTGTCGGACCAATATTAAAAACCAGAAACCGTAACAAAAACTCCATCGCACCGCTGCCGCGCTCAATCACGCGATTCAACGCCCCTGCTCTCTTGGTCAAATGAAAATGTAATGATTGCTTTTGAGCATGCAAAAATGCTTCATGAGCAATCACCCGGTTCATATTCTGGGTTACACGGACAAAAAAACCATCACGAAATTGCGGCAACGCATTAGCGCAAAATCTCGCTAATCCATACACAATCACAAATACAACAAAGGATCCGCCGGCGGCCACAGACGCTGTCTCAACACTTGGTGTTAACAACGTTAATTGATTAATCGCTTTGCCTAAATAAACCGGCGCTGATACAGAGAGAATTTTCGCAATCAACGTTATTGTAAACGCCATGACCATTCTAAGGCGCCATTTTTTAAGCTCAGGACGCCATAATGTCGCCGCCATCCGCATCAAGGTTTTTGAAAATGCAACAGGTCTTGGTTTTTCCGTACCGCCATCTGGTCTGCGTGAAAAATTTCTCATAAGAATTAAAACGCCTACATCACAAACTCTAGCCGATCTCTGCGAGGCGTTTCACCGCCTGATCAAGTTTTGTTTTTTGCTCCAGTAATTCATCACGGCGTTTTTTACTTTCATTGACAACCTTCTCAGGCGCTTTATCAACAAAAGCTGGATTACCAAGGCGTTGATCAATGCCCGCAATTTCCTTAATTACTTTGCCCAACTCTTTTTCAAGGCGAGCATTTTCTGCATCTTTATCAATAATATCCGCAAGCGGCAGTGCAAAAACACTTCCCTGATGAACAACTTGTACCGCCCCTTTAGGCGAAACATCAACCTGTTCAATCGTCTCTAATCGCGCAAGGCGTTTAATGATACCGTTATGCTGATTAAGGATAACGCTTTGATCATTCTTTTCAGTACCGACAAATAACATGGGTATTTTTGCACCCGCTGGAACATTGATTTCCGCTCGCGCCGTTCTGATGGCGGTGATCAACCCAACGACCCAATCCATTTTTTTCGTCGCATCGGGGTTTAACAATGCCGGATCCAGTTGAGGCCAGGCTTCAACCAGAAGATGACGCTCCCTATCTTTTATTGCCCCCCATAGCTCCTCTGTAACATAGGGCATAAAGGGATGTAAGATACGCAAAATATGATCTAGGGCCCATCCCGCCGCAGCGCGAGTTTCCTGTTTTGTATCTTCATCATCCCCTTGAAGTAGTGGTTTAGCGAGCTCAAGATACCAATCGCAAAACACGTTCCAGGTAAAACGATATATCGCAGAGGCGGCATCATTAAATCTGAATTCGTTGAGAGCATTTTCAACCGCAGAGACACAAGTGGTTGTCTCTGATATCAACCACTGATTAACCGTACTCTGAACAGATTTTGGATCAAACGTTTCACGTGACACACAATCATTCATTTGGCAAAAGCGCGTGGCATTCCATAACTTCGTAGCAAAATTACGATACCCCTCAACTCGTTGCTCAGACATGCGAATATTGCGCCCCTGAGCGGCCATCGCCGTCAGTGTAAAGCGCAAGGCATCAGCGCCATATTTATCAATCAATACCAAAGGGTCAATGACATTGCCTTTTGACTTTGACATCTTAGCGCCCTTTTCATCGAGCACCAATGCATGGATATAGACATTTTCAAACGGGATTTCCTCCATAAAGTGCAAACCTTGCATCATCATACGGGCAACCCAGAAAAAGATGATATCGTGTGCAGTGACAAGAGTATTGGTTGAATAATGTTTTTTCAATTCTGGCGTTTTCTCTGGCCAACCGAGAGTGGAAAAGGGCCATAGCGCGGACGAAAACCAAGTATCAAGAACATCCTCATCTTGATAAATCACTGGCTCGCGTTTTCCGTTATGCTTGCGCGTTTGAAAATCCTCCAATGTCAGCGCAATGTTCGGTGCCTCTTTATAATAAGCGGTCGCCAGTTTAATGACTTCTTCTTCGGTTTCGCCGACAAAAATTTCGTGGCTATCAGGTAGATAATCTTCACCTTCTAATTTGGGACCATACCACGCAGGAATGCGGTGCCCCCACCACAATTGTCTTGATACGCACCAAGGTTCAATATTTCGCATCCACTGGAAATATGTCTTAGTCCAATTTTCGGGAACAAATTTCGTACGCCCCTCTTCCACCGCCGCGATTGCCGGTTTTGCGAGTTCTTGGGCATTCACATACCATTGATCCGTGAGTAGAGGCTCAATCACAACACCAGAACGATCCCCCATTGGCTGGACTATTTTTTTCTCTTCGATTTCCAGAACAAGACCCTTAGCCTCAAGGTCAGCGACAATTTGTTTGCGCGCTTCATAGCGATCAAGCCCTGCATATTTCTCCGGCATAATATCACTGGCTAACATGCGCGCTTGTTCATCTAAAATAACATGCATCGGCAAATCATGCCGGCGTGCGACTTGATAATCGTTAAAATCATGAGCGCCGGTAATTTTTACGGCGCCAGAACCAAAATCCGGGTCTGGATGATCGTCTTCGATAATCGGGATATAACGATCCGCGAGGGGAAGCAAAACTCGCTTTCCAACAATCGGCTGGTAACGTTCATCAGACGGATGAACCGCCACAGCTCCATCCCCGAGCATCGTTTCAGGGCGCGTTGTTGCAATTGAAATATAATCGCGGATTTCACGCAACGTGATGTTGCCATCGTCATCCTTTTCAACATATTCATAGGTTTCGCCGTTCTCTAGCGGATATTTGAAATGCCAGAAATGCCCGTCAATTTCTGTATTTTCAACTTCCAGGTCTGAGATCGCTGTTTGAAATTTAGGATCCCAATTGACCAGCCTTTTATCGCGGTAAATCAGACCTTCATTATATAGCTGGACAAAAACTTTACGCACCGCCGCGGACAATCCCGCGTCCATTGTAAAACGTTCTCGAGACCAATCACATGAAGCCCCCAGCCGCTTTAGCTGGTTGATAATGGTCCCACCGCTTTGTTCTTTCCACGCCCAGACTTTTTCCAAAAATTTTTCACGGCCAATCTCAGTACGTTTCGCCTCCTGGCGTTCCATCATTTGACGCTCTACTACCATCTGAGTAGCAATCCCCGCATGATCGGTCCCCGGTTGCCATAACACAGAACGCCCGCGCATCCGTTCAAAACGGACCAACACGTCTTGCAATGTATTATTCAGGGCGTGGCCCATATGCAATGAACCCGTCACATTTGGCGGCGGAATAACGATTGTAAAGGCTTCAGCGCCTGCATCTTGTGATGGCTTGAATGCCCCTGCATTCTCCCACGCCTCATAAAGTCGAGGTTCTGCATTTTTGAAGTCGAAGTTTTTTTCAATCATTTTGGACATAAGGCTAAAAATCTTTTTGTGCGATCTCTCAATCCATTAAGGAGAGTTGGGTATTATTTCTTTTATAATCGTTTTTATGCATCGCGGCATAAATCATGTCATGCAAATTATCACAGATTTTTAGAAAAACCTCAAAACAGCAGACAAATGCGCCCCTAAGGGGAACCTCAAATAAAAAGCCGACCTTTGAGAAAAGGCCGGCTTATAGAATTCAAGAGATGAAAACCTTATCCGCGGCGAGACAAGCGCTGAACTTCATCTTCAACTTTTTCTTCAACGATACGACTTAAATTTTCGTCCAACCATTCTTTTACGAGCGGGCGCATCATTTGCGTCACAATATTTTCCAGTGTTTGCCCTTCGTCTTCGCTCACGCGCACAGACCGGGTCAAATTACCAAAAGCGGCCGAAGCAGCACTTGCAGTCATGTTATCGACCATTGGTTCATCCAAAACTTCTGCCGTTGCTTGTTGTTTAACCATTTTCACGTCCTCTGTTTCCAGCCGCGAGGCGGCATCATCTTGTTCTGCGGGGGTAGCTTCAGAAGAAATCTCAACGATTGTTTCTTCAATCACGTCTTCATGATCTTGAAAAGCGACAGGTTCTTCTTGCAATGCCGGTTCTTCATACTCATTACTTCTTTTTGCCTCAGCAGCATCCAACATCTGTGTCAAAGCACTATCGCTTTCATTCACCGATACCTGCTCATTTTGCTCAACGATAGGCTCTTTATGAGTCACAGGCTCAGCTTGTCTCGCTGTTTGCTCTGCCAGCGCCTCCAGCGAATCCCGGTCAACGCCGGGTTGCTCTTCTTCGTCCTCAGAAATAATCCGACGAATCGACGCCAGAATTTCTTCCATACTGGGTTCCGGTTGTGCGTTTGTCATATGACCCAAATCCCTTGAATTATCTTGTCAGTAAGCCTGCAAGACATTGCCAATTATACACTTGAGTACCTTAATCAGGTGCTTTGCCTTTTGTAGCAAGTATTTCCTTGCGACAGAGTTAATGGGGGGATGGTTTTTTGGTTATTTTTCCAGAAAATAACTGGCATTTATGAAAAAAAGGAATCTTTCCACAGTTTATCTGGCATCATGAGGCATCTTCCTAAACGTCAATGCGCTCTAGTAAATCAGTATTCTTCTCAAACCATTGCCATGATAGGCACAATGAAAAGCATTTTTTTTGGGATTGATAAGCCCACTGTTAGCCCTCGTCATAAGGCAAAACACCGACTGATTGCGGTGTTAACATGCCAATGGCTGCCATTAATGCAAAGGTCGCCACTTGTTCATTTCTTCTCGCACTGACCAGACTGACCTGAGCGGTTAAGGCTTCCAGCTCAGCATTTAATACATCCAATGTATCACGAGATCCCACCAATGCCTCTTTGCGAACACCGCGCAAGGCCAATTCATTCGCCTCTACTGCCGCTTGAGCCGAAACGATTGTGGCTCTTGCCGCCGTTAATTGCTCCCATGCCGACGTAACCTGCGCAGTGACCTGGCGTTCTGCCTCCGTAATGCGGTGCTTGTCCCCGGCATTATTGGCTTTGGCCTGACGAATTTGGGAAATTCGAGCACCCCCTTGAAAAATCGGGACATTTGCTCGCAATCCGTAAGTAAAGCTCTCAGATTCATTAATAAATGTGCTGCCGCCCTCTTGAAAATTATAATTGACGTTAGAGGTCAGTGTCGGAGAAAAACTCCCCTTGGCAATTTTAACGTCCTTTTCGGAGACGCGCTCATTGGCTTTAGCGATCAAAATTGTAGGCGATATCTCACTCGCGAGTTGGAGAGCGGTATCGAGGTTTTGGGGCAGAGCCGGTAAGGTAAAATCCCCGTCTAAGGTTCCAGGAGACTGCCCCACCAGTTGCACATAGCGAGCCCGTGAGACCGCCAATTGCGCACTGGCATTAGTCATGTCCGCTCTGGCACTCGCCAGTCTTGCTTCAGCCTGAGCAACATCCGTTCGCGTAATCTCACCGACCCGAAAACGAACGCTGGCTTGTTCGAGCTGCTTTAGCAACACTTCGACATTCGAGTTGTTGAAAGAAAAAACCTCCATATCCCGAACAACATCAAAATATGCGGTCGCCACATCACTCAATAATTGTTGCTCAACACCGATTAATTGAGCCTCAGCGGCATCAATTTGTGAAACTGCCTGATGAAAAGCGTTGATCGTTCGAAAACCATCAAACAAAAGAAAATCGCCGTTCCCTCCATAACTCAGCTGATTTAACCGTTGGAAAGTGTCCGTATTAAAAGCCCCACCTGCGGCAGATTCTTGCCGAATATTTTGACGTCCAACCGCTCCATTTGCTGTAATTTGGGGCAAAAGATTAGCGAGAGCCTGATATTTCAGCTCACCAGCTGCTCGCAAACTCGCCCGCTGCGCCTGCATCGTGGGGTTGGTCCGATATGCAATCCCTAATGCTTCTTCCAGGCTTTCAGCCATCGCTGCACCATTGGTACATACCATTAACAATAGGCCCGCAAGCCCCGATAAGCTCGAAAAAGATGACGACAAGCGCAAAAATTTTTTCATAAACAACACTCAAAAATTCGTTTAATCATTCAATACGCTCGTCCAAAAGGCCAAGCAATACCCAAAAAATCTCATAATACACCTGATTAGCAAGCCATTGACGTGTATTGTATCACTACTTTCTATTCCCATAAAATGAATAAGGGATAATGAACAGAGACTTTTACTAATTTGCTAAGGTTAATAACCCAGAAAAAAATAACATAGCAAAGGCCCTCGCGGCAGAATTCACCCATATATGGTTGCAAAGCACAAGATAACAATAGCCCAATCAAAGACAGCCAAAATTTGCGACGTGATAACGAATTCGCTTAAAGTTACTTTTCTTGGAAGCTGGAGCTTTTCAGTATTAATGAGGGAAGAACTGGCGGTCCCGACAGGATTCGAACCTGTGACCTTCGGCTTCGGAGGCCGACACTCTATCCAGCTGAGCTACGGGACCACTGGCACCAAACGAGGTGCAAAACGTAATTTTCTCTTGCCTCTTTCCTTCTCTTTTTCTGGCCGACCAGTGCCCTCCGGTTTCGGAGGGCGACGCTCTATCCAGCTGAGCTAAGGGACCCATTGCGGACGGGTGTAAGGCATGCGGGGACAAACCTCAAGGCTTAATGAATGTATCCAGTCTACAGTTAAACCAACGCAACAAACTCGACCTTCTCCCCCGCTTTTGCAGACAAAGCATGAGGGCGACGGCGCACCAGAATGTTTGCCTCCAAAAATGGGGAGAGCAGCGCGCTATCTTGATTTGGCGCGACATGAATCATGTTTTGACGACCTGATTTATCAAACCCTATCGATGCGCGCAAAAACGATTCTCTGGCGCCATTGGCGCCAAGATCTTGCGCCAAAACACCAAAATGCTTTGCTTGGCCCTCATCGGTTTCCCCGCTCAATTGTCCACTTAAACGACGGACGAGAGGTTGCAAAAAAAGCGCCGCCGTAACAATCGCAGACGCAGGATTACCCGGCAAGCCAACCAGATGCGTGCGTCCAAATCGCCCATACCATGTAGGCTTGCCCGGTTTAACCGCAATTTTCTCAAAAACAATCTCACCCCCCGCGTCTGTAAATGCTGGTTTGATAATATCATAATCACCAACTGACGCCCCGCCAATGGGAACAATAATATCAGCACCGTTAAGATTGTTAAAAAAAGCACAAACACTATCGCGATCATCTTTCAAACATCCTACATAAACGGGGTCACCGCCCCATTTTTTGATCAATGCGTGAACAGCATAGTGATTTGAGTTAATAATCTCCCCAGGCTTCAAATCACTTCCAGGTTCTTGCAATTCATCTCCGGTCGAAAATAAGTAGACCTTTGGCCGGGAGATAACGTGTGCGCTCGCGATATTAGCCGCAGCCAGAACAGAGCCATGTAATTCGTGCAATAAAGTTCCAGCTTTTACCAATAGATCATCTTTACAAAAATCAATTCCTGCAGCACGAATATGAGCGATTTGATTTTGTACTGCCGTTATACTGATAGTATTTTTTTCGCGGCTGACCTCTTCCTGAATAATGACATGATCAGCTGCATCCGGCACCACCGCGCCTGTAAAAATGCGTACCGCTTGCCCTCTACCCACTCTCCCCAGAAATGGATGTCCTGCTGCGCTCTCCCCAATCACGGTTAAATTTGCATGCAATTGAGCATCTTCAAAGTGTATAGCATAGCCATCCATTGCGGATGCTGGAAATGGTGGTTGCGTTATGTTTGCATACAGATCATGAGCGAGAATAAATCCGGCAATATTATCAAGACTATGGTTATGTACCGGCAAAGGCGATGCACTTTTCAAAATAATTGCCAATGCTTCATCAACTGATATCATAATGCATTTTTCCAAAAATCAATTGGTAAATTATTTGGTTTGGCGATTAAAGTCACCAGATTGCCCACCTGATTTTTCTACTAGCATCACTTCATCGATAATCATACCTTTATCAATCGCTTTCGCCATATCATAAACCGTCAAACACGCAGTCATCACCGCGCTCAACGCTTCCATTTCAACACCGGTTTTACCGCCCGTCGCCACCTCCCCAACAACAAGATAAGCATGTTGCGCTTCATCTGGGGTAATTTTAACCGTTACTCCAGTGAGTGGTAACGGATGACACAAAGGAATTAATTCAGAGGTTTTTTTAGCACCCATAATACCAGCAAGTTCAGCAACTGAAGCAATATCGCCTTTCTTACTGCCATTTTTTTGAAGCAATGCAAATGCGGCCGGAGAGAACCGAACACGCCCCTTTGCCACAGCATGTCTTTGCGAAACGGGTTTGTCGCTCACATCAACCATTTGCACACGGCCAGAATCATCAAAGTGGGTTAAATTGTTTTTCATATATAATCTTTATAAATCTTATTTAGTTTTCCATTAAACGCGGCATAATTTCCACTAGGTTGCAAGGCTTATGGCGTGCATCTAATTGATAAGAAATGACCTTATCCCAACCATCTTTCACAGCCCCGTTTGAACCAGGCAATGCAAATATAAATGTGCCTTTTGCAAGTCCAGCCACTGCACGAGATTGTAATGTTGATAGCCCCACTGATTGAAAACTTACCTGATGGAAAATAATAGAAAAACCCTCAAGTTCTTTTTCAAATAAAGGTCTGATTGCTTCAGGCGTGACGTCACGACCGGTAAGCCCCGTACCTCCCGTTGAGATTACGACGTCAATTTCGGGATCTTCGATCCACTTTGAAACTTGCGAGGCGATTATCATCTTATCATCTCTTACTAACGCACGATCTGCTAACGCATGACCCGCCGCCTCCAAACGAGACACGAGTATGTTTCCCGACGTATCATTGTCTATGGTACGGGTATCGGACACTGTAATAATGGCAATCCGTACAGGAATGAAAGGCAAACCTTGATTGATACCATGCATAAAGATCAGTCTCCTTGTTGATGCCAACGGTTGACATCTTGATAATCATCAGATCTGGGTTCAATCCAGTTATGGCCTCCTTGCGTGATTTCTTTTTTCCAAAACAAAGCTTTAGTTTTTAAAAAATCCATCAAGAAATCCGCCGCCTCAAAGGCATCCCTGCGATGGGTGCTAGCTGTGCAAACCAAAACAATGGGGTCATCAGGCTTCATTAACCCGTAGCGATGAATGACACAAACCCCTTGCAAAGGCCAACGCGCTCGCGCGTCGTTACAAATTTTAGTAATCGAGCGCTCCGTCATATCTGGAAAATGCTCAAGATATAGCCCAACCACCTGCTCATCTTGAGTGGTCTTGCGAACTTTCCCTAAAAATGTGACGATTCCGCCCGCACCAATCATAGACTTTTCAAACGCTGCAATTTCTTTTGCAGGATCAAAAGCATACTCCGTTACCCTGATCATTACCGCTTAGCCCCCACTCACTGGAGGTAAAAATGCAATTTCATCATCTTGAGTAACAATCATAGTTTTTTCAACAATTTCCTGATTGACGACAAAACGTACACTAGCTTGGTCAAGAGCATCTCCAAGTATTGGATCCGTATCTTTTATTGCATTTATGAGATCGTGAACTGTACTATCGCTCGGCGCAATTTCCATAGACCTTGTCTTCGCACCAGCAAAGTCGCTTAACTTACCAAAAAATAATAGCGTCGCCAAATTTTTATCCTCCTGTGAGGGACATATGCCGCGATACAGATGGTTTTTGTCCCCGCTGAGTAATTGAAAAATCATGGCGTTCCGGTTTTTTCTGCATGGCCATATCAAGCGCAGAGTTCAATGCCTTATGCGGGTTAGCGCCGCGCAGCGCAGCACGTAAATCCAGTTTATCATTATGGCCGAGACACATATATATTTGTCCCGTACAGGTTACCCGCACTCGGTTACATCCTGAACAAAAATTATTCGTCAACGGAGTAATAATCCCTAATCGCCCTCCTGTATGGGCAACATTGAAATAACGAGCGGGGCCCCCGGTCTTGTACTCAAGGGGATCGAGCCTCCATTGCGCCTTTAACTCATCCATCACGATTGATAGCGGTAAATATTGTTCAATGCGGTCGCCATCAATTTCTCCCAGCGGCATCACTTCAATCAATGTTAAATCCATATCTCGGCCATGAGCCCATTCAATCATTGTCGGAATTTCAGTTTGATTAATTCCCTTTAGGGCAACCGTGTTAATTTTAACATGCAGTCCGACACGTTGCGCAGCATCAATCCCTTTTAATACGCTCGACAATTGGTCTCGCCTGGTCAGCGCATTAAATTTTTGATCGTCTAGCGTATCCAGAGAAATATTGACCCGGTTTACACCTAGCGACTTTAAATCATAAGCAAATTTTTCAAGCTGCGTGCCGTTGCTGGTCAATGTCACTTCATCAAGGCGATTGTGATGTAAATGAGCGGAGAGATGTGCGATCAACCGCATCATATCGCGGCGCACCAGCGGCTCCCCGCCAGTTATCCGAATTTTACGTACACCGCGATCAATAAATGCATCTGATAAAGTTGCCAATTCTTCCAAAGTCAAGAGATCGCGTTTTGGCAAAAACTGCATCTGTTCTGCCATGCAATAAGTGCAACGCAGATCACACCGATCTGTCACCGAGAGACGCAGATAGGTGATATCTCGTCCAAAGCTGTCACGTAAATTCGCCACGGATATTCCCAAGGTACTCTGCAATAGCCTAGAGCAAAACCAACAATCCAGCAATTATATAAACATATCAAGATCAAGAAATAGCGGCCCATAGGGCCGTGAATAATTCATTATAACAAGTGTAATGATTTCACACTGACCCGAGCGTATACAGGCAAAATAATTTTTTACCTATGATCTGGGCTCACTTAGCAAAAGTTTTTTCGTGCTTATGGACTAATTATCCAAGAAGCTGCGCAATTTGCGTGATCGACTCGGATGTTTGAGTTTACGCAATGCTTTCGCTTCAATTTGACGAATGCGTTCACGGGTCACAGAAAATTGCTGTCCAACTTCCTCCAAAGTGTGGTCCGTATTCATCCCAATACCAAAACGCATTCGGAGCACACGTTCTTCACGAGGCGTTAAAGATGCCAAAACCCTTGTCGTAGTTTCTCGCAAATTTGACTGAATTGCTGCATCAATCGGCAAGACCGTATTTTTATCCTCGATAAAATCACCTAAATGGCTATCTTCTTCATCCCCAATCGGGGTTTCAAGAGAAATAGGCTCTTTAGCAATTTTCATCACTTTACGGACTTTCTCCAATGGCATGGAGAGTTTTTCAGATAATTCCTCCGGAGTTGGCTCGCGGCCTATTTCATGGAGAATCTGACGTGAGGTCCGTACGATTTTATTAATCGTCTCAATCATGTGCACAGGTATACGGATGGTACGCGCCTGATCAGCAATCGAACGCGTAATCGCCTGACGTATCCACCATGTAGCATATGTGGAGAATTTATAGCCTCGACGATATTCAAATTTATCAACAGCTTTCATCAAGCCGATATTGCCTTCCTGAATCAGATCCAGAAATTGCAATCCTCGATTTGTGTATTTCTTGGCGATAGATATGACGAGCCGTAAATTTGCCTCAACCATTTCTTTCTTCGCGATACGCGCTTCACGCTCGCCTTTTTGTACAGTCTGAACTATGCGGCGAAAATCCTTAACGGTCAGCCCCGTTTCAGTCGAAAGCATGCCAACTTCATCACGGATATTTCTGACTTGATCACCCGCATTATCAATAAAGGCCTTCCAGCCACGCCCTTCTTTAGCACTAACGCGATCATACCATTCCGGATCAAGTTCCGCTCCAAGATATTCTTGCAAAAACTCCTTGCGATTCACACCATTTGTATCTGCAAGACGCACTAATTTTCCTTCAAGCGCAATAAGACGACGATTAATATCATAAAGTTGTTCAACGAGCGCTTCAATACGATGATTGTTTAATCGAACATGACGCACCCGTTCGGTAATGTCTTTTTGCAATTTTTTAAAACGTCGGGTTTGCGAAGCAGACAAATCTTCACCGCGCAATTGCTCTTCAATCATAATATCTTGCAGACGACGCAATTTTTTATAATCGGATGAAATCTCATCAAAGGTTGCCATCACGCCATCACGCAATTCCGCTTCCATAGCCGAAAGAGACAAAGCCCCTTCGTCAAATTCATCTTCATCATCGTCAGCGTTTTCAGCCTTTTCCGCTTCTTCTTTATTGACACGTTCCGCCACTTCCGGCTGCGTCATATCCGGGCGCGCTTCTGGGCCTCCGCCATAAGTCGCATCCAAATCAATAATATCCCGTAACAGCACTCGGCCATCATTGAGTTCATCGCGCCAAACTGTGATAGCCTCAAAAGTCAGTGAACTTTCACATAAAGATCGGATCATTGTTTCGCGGCCCGCCTCAATGCGCTTGGCAATCGCAATCTCGCCTTCACGAGATAAAAGCTCAACAGTTCCCATCTCCCGCAGATACATTCTAACCGGGTCATCGGTGCGATCATTACCCGAGGATGTATTCGTTGTAACAACACTTGATCCTGTACCATCCGCTTTTTTCGCGACGGCCGTTGATGCTGGCTTTTCTTCTTCTTCTTCGTTTTCTGTGACGTTGATGCCCATCTCGGAAAGAGAGGCCATAATGTCCTCAATCTGCTCTGAGGTAAATTGTTCAGGCGGGAGAACGGCGTTTAACTCATCATAAGTAATATAACCGCGCGCTTTCGCGGCTTTGATCATTTTTTTGACGCCCGCATCAGAAAGATCAAGGATTGGCGCATCGACCGCCCCTTCTGCTGCATCATTATTTGCTTTTGATTTTGCTGCCGTCTTCGTCGCCATCACGGGACCTTCCTAAACTCTTTTGCCTGCCAGCCTACTTTAAAACAACGGACCCATGATCCAATCATTTCTATCGCACCTGTTTTTGAAAAATGCCTCACTTATTTTCGCGAGGCTTTTCTGCCCGATTTTGATACGCTCGACTTCATTCTTTCCAGTACAGATGCAAGCTTATCGCTACTTCCACCTTGTGTATTTTCAGACCGTGCACTCGCACGATTTTTATTGATTAATTCCTCGCGAGCTCTGGCCAGTTCTTTCCAATGATCATCACGTGATAAAGCATCCACTCCCTGACTACCTTCCGGGATAACCCCATCCAGCACACGATCTGAGTCAGCACTATTTTGAGCTTCACCGTGTACAACCCCATGGCCATCCATATCATTTTGATCCGATAGCTTTTGAGTATTGAAATCTTCAGGCGTCCCCATCTCTTCACGATCTTGAAAAATCTGGGTCGTCGCTCGCAAATATTCCTCTTTCAAACTGGTTTCAAACGCATGATGAGACAGGGCGCTGTCAAACCCCCAATCCACTTCATCAATCTGAGCCTCAGCCTGCAGGAATTTTTGACTGTTGAGCGCCCTATCTGAGAGGATCCGCTCGAGTGTTTTGCCTGTGGCCTTATTTGACAAATGGCGTTTGATCTCTTCAGTGTCAAGGGGGGTATCCCCAGAAAGTACGCTCATTATATCGGACAATAATAAACTGAGCGCTGGATCGGCCAGATCGAGGCGCAAATATTCAGCCTCACGGCGATCTAAAAGGTCTGGATGGTGATAAAGGGCAAGCACCAAAGTGGCTTCACGGCGGCTATCTCCGTGCAAGAAACTCCCCTGCTCGCTGGCATCACGGTGAGTATTATTTTGGCTCGCAGCCAGCATTTGTCGCAATTGCGGCGTGATACGCGCCGCGGGCATTGTTGACTTTCGCCCATAAGGTAATTTGCCTTGCTGATAATAAGCCCTATTGCCAGCTGATGATCTGGAGGCATGTTGCCCCTGTTGCCAACCTTGATCACGAACACCGCCGCCATATCGTGCATTCAACCTTTTGGCGAGTTCCTGACCATAAAATTCGCGCACATCACGATCGCCAATGGTTTTGACCAAAGTTCGTAAGCTCGATTTAAAAGACGCCCTGCGTTCGGGAGTTGAAAGATCATGGGCCGCCTCCTCACGCTGCCACAAAACATCAACAAACGGCTTTGCTGCAGCCAGCGCGTCGTCCATCGCAAGGCGTCCTTTGGCACGCAACAGATCATCAGGGTCTTGCCCTTCGGGCAGGAAGACAAATGATAAGGATTTTCCGGGCTTTAGCATCGGCAACGCCCGTTCAACCGAGCGATAAGCTGCCCCTATACCCGCCTTATCGCCATCAAAACACAAAATGGGCTCATCATTCGCGCGCCACAACATCGCCAATTGCGATTCAGTTAGAGCTGTTCCCAATGGGGCAACGGCGCGTTTAATACCCGCTCCCCATAAAGCAATAACATCCATATAACCTTCACAAACAATGATTGGAGCTTTGTCTTGCGCACTCGCAGAACGCGCTGGTCCGTATCGATAGAGTAGAGACCCTTTATGAAAGAGCGGGGTCTCGGGAGAATTCATATATTTTGCACGTGCATCCGGGTTTAAAGCCCGCCCCCCAAAGGCAATCACTTGGCCTCTGGGATTGAGAATCGGAAACATCAGCCGATCCCGGAATTTATCGAAGCTGGAGCCGCCATCATCTGGGCGGATGATTAATCCAGCCTGACCAAGAACATCGTCGCTAAAGCCTTTGTTGACCAAATAATCTTTAAGGCCAGTTCGCAAAGAGGGGGCATAACCGATCTTAAATTCATGCACTTGCCCTTTGCTTAATTCACGAGAGCGCACATAGTCGACAGCCTTGCGCCCCTCTGATCGCCGCAACATTTGCTGGAAATAAAGACACGCCGCCTCACACGCTTCGATTAATCCTTTGTTCTCAGCCTCCCGCCTGGCCTCTGCTGGATTATCTTCTGGCAACGCCAACCCGGCATCATCGGCAAGCATTGCCACCGCTTCATGGAATTGCAGGTTTTGCGTCTCTTGCAAAAATCCAATAATATCCCCATGCTTGCCGGACGAGAAACAATGAAAAAACCCTTTTTGATCGTTCACAAAAAACGAAGGCGTTTTTTCTTTTGTAAATGGAGAGAGGCCAGCCCACTCATTGCCTTGCTTTTTTAGCTTCACATAGCGTCCAATCACCTCCGAGGGACGAAGGCGCGACTTAAGTTCATCGAGAAAATCTGGGGTGAAGCGCGGCATGATCCATATGTAGCGGGCAGCCCTGAATTTGCAAACGCGGTGACCAAAATTGGGGAAAATTGTTAATTGATAGAGACTGGAGAGCAGCGATCTTGCTCTGCTATTGCCGCTACATCGTTATAATCGTCTTGGGTTGGTGATAATCTTCGGATCAGCACAAGCCCTGTCGATGTGGGCGTCAACACCACCATCGCATTGCCATCTCCTGTTGATTTACCAGTAAAATATTGCATTCCCGGGATATTGTTTTCCTCTCTCACGAGATAGAGACGAAGACCGTTTGGCCTTCTTTCCTGGCTCGTTATCTCAGGAACCCGGCGGGTATCAAAATTATTGGTGTTGGCATCATAAAACGAAACAGGCCCATAGGAATCAGTCGAAGCCGCAAAAATTTCTAACCCTCCATTAATGCGCGAAAAATCAAACCGACACACTGAATAAGCCAAATCGGGCGAAGGACGAACGATTGATTGATTTTGCGGTGTTACTCTCGGCGAAAGAACAAATTGATGTAACGGTACGCCGCGCTCCTTAACGAGTTTCGCCATAGCAACATCCATAATTTTGCCGGGAAGAGATTGAATACTTATAATATGGCTCGTGATGGCGCTGATGATAAAAATCAAGATGAATGGCGCTACTTTTTTCATATTGGCGCCCCCTCACAAGAAAGCCTATTCACATGGGGTGGCTTGAGTGTGATCTCCGGCTTTTGCAAAACAGCTTTAGAGGGGCGATAAAGTCTTAACGTCAAATCAAATACACCTGCATTACGACTGGAAATCCATTGTTGTCCTTTGGTCGCTGAGACTTTACTCAAATCTGAAGATACTGATACAGACCAGTCTTTATTATTTGCGCCTTGGGAATAGATATTGCTCGCATCCATAGAATGCGCCTCATCTTGATTAAGAGCCAATCGGCTTTCGCTATCATAGAGTGTTATTGACCACCAATACGCATCCTGACCAATACCGATTATTTCGTAATTACATTCCTCCCTTAATGGCAAACCGCGATCATCTTTAGAGCGAATAAAATAAATCGCCTCTTCTTTTGACAAAGCAAACAATCCGCGCCGCGCGCCCCATGTGCGCACATAAGGGTTGGCTGACTTTGATCCAATCGTCCAGTCACTCACCCATCCGTCAATTTCCACAATTTCGCCGCGATTAAAAAACTTGCCTCCGACAAGGCCGCCCCCGATGAGTGCCGAGAAAACACCAGCACTCAAGCCAATCAAAATTGTAACAATGATTAGCGGTATTTTTTTCAAAACTTGTCCCTTTTCGCATCTTCATTTTTATAAAGATTTTCTGTTTGCGCAATATAGTCGCGCGTCAAAGGCACACTATCAACGTGTTTTGCCAGCTGCACTTGAAAAACCATTTGCCCCATATGCCGAAATGCCATGGCAGCACCAGCAAGATAGAATGTCCACATACGCCAGAATTTTTCATCATAGAGCGCTACAATTTCACTCTTTTTTTCTACGCATGTTGCGTACCATGCCTCACATGTACGCGCATAATGCAACCGTAAAATTTCGCAATCCGTCATCCATAATCCGGCTTTTTCGATACGTGGAAATACTTGAGATAAAGGTGGAGCATATCCGCCAGGAAAGATATATTTTGCCATAAAACTATCGGTAGCACCCGGCCCATCTGCGCGCCCAATAGAATGTACTAATGCAACCCCATCATCGCGCAACCGCTCTCTGATGGTATCAAAAAATGTTTGATATTGCGGCAAGCCAACATGCTCAAACATCCCCACAGAGACTATACGATCAAATTTACCGGTCACTGCGCGATAATCAATGAGTTCAAATTTAACCTGATCGCTCACGCCAAATTCTTCTGCACGCGCTTTGGCAACAGCAATTTGCTCTCCTGAAAGCGTCACACCCAAAACCTCAACCCCCGCGACTTTGTTTAAATAAAGCGCAAGCCCCCCCCATCCACAGCCGATATCAAGCACTCTCTGCCCCGGCTTTAAAAGAAGTTTAGCTGCAATGTGAGCTAGTTTATCTTGCTGAGCACACGCCAAATCATCTTCATTTTCCGGCCTCCAATAGGCGCATGAATATTGGCGATCTATGTCGAGAAAAAGATCATATAAATGGTCTGATAAGTCATAATGATGTGCCACATTGCGTTTTGCACGGCGGGCATGATTTTTACCATCAAGCCAATTTTTCCATCCCGGTTGTTGCGTGATTTTATGCAGTGGATTCCCATACTCCCAGCGGAAATTATAAGTCACAAGCTTAAGCAGATCATGGATATCATAGCCGTCTTCGAGCTCTAACTCTCCGTTCATATAAGCTTGCGCAGCACCAAGCGCTGGGTCCAGCGCGATTTTGCGCGCCGTTGCCTTTTTCGTAAACCGGATCGCAACCTCTCCTGGCCCGCCTCCTTGTTGATCAACCCCGGGGCCAAAATTATGTACGCTACCACTTGCATCGGTAATCTTAAGACGGCCAGAAACAATCGCACGTCTCAATAGTTTCGTCAGCAACCACATGGATATCAACCCTTAAAAAAACCGCTTTGCGCCAAGCGCCGCTAAGAAAACAACCTCATATGAAACATTCAATTTAAGAGAAGGATTTATGAGGAGTTGTCAATTTTTTTTTGCGACCACGCAATAATGGCCAGGCCAATTGTTGTCCAACTCCGATATCAGGTAAATTTTCCACCCCCATATGTGCGGGATAAGTTCTGGTAATTTTTGCTGTGCCAAAAAGGATATCCCAAAAAAATAAGAGATTACCATAATTCCCTTTATAGTACGTCGCTGGATCTTCTGCATATTTTCCGTGATGGGCTGAATGGGTTGCTGGCGTAGAGATTACGCGCTCCACAATCCACATCAATGGCGACAGGAGCTTAATGCGATACAGAGGCGCGTCCCAGTGCACATCAGAATGAGCACCATAGATGACAGACATTTTTACGATTAAATAAATCGCATAACTCCACCCCAGGCCGAGATAAATTAAAATACCCGAGAACCAAAGGCCTGGCATAAACAAATAATAAAATAAGTTATTTCTATAAGTGATGCGTATAGAGAGGTAATCTGCATTATGATGAGCACGGTGGAAATTGTATAGCCAGGGGATAGAATGCGATGCACGGTGCCACCAATATTGGGTCATGTCATCGAAAATCAATAACAATAAAAATTGCAACCAAAGCGCACTCCCGGACAATACCCCCTCAAGGTCTGGAAACATGAAACGCATTATCAACGCAGCTGAAAAAAGAATTAATGGTTGAGTCAGTAAGATCAATGTAAACGTACTAACGAGTTCAACAGTGCCATCACCCTTTTTTTGGGCAGGCTTTTTAAAAAAGTTTGTAAACAAGATCTCCAAGACGATAAATGTCAGGAAGATACCAAGAATAGCAATTTGTTCAATTTTCATCATCGATATGCCCATTTTCTATCGACTATACGCCAAAAAATGATCTCAGCGAGATTTTTTTTGCACCCCTTATGGCCCGTAAAGTTTACGCCGCGACTACTAATTTATAACCCAGGGCCGGAGCCCACGTTCTTGGGAGACTGAGCGAATGATTGCACCGCCCCTCTCATCAAGGTTCACCTGATGCGCACCATCTTTCCATGCATTCCTGCGGTCGATCAAACGCGCCTTGCAATTTCTCACAAGGTTTCGATTTACCGGAAAAAGAGCGATGACGATATTACTGTTTTGACAATCTTGCGCCAGAGTTTGGGGACGCTCGGAAATTGCAATTTTTTGCCTCTTAATATCAACAACGCAACCCTTGTCATCGCACCCATAATAATCGGCGATCTTTGCTACACTTCGCTTCTTGGAGGCTATTGTCGTTGATGTTACGCCCTCTTCTTTTCGCCTTAGTGGATCCAACCCCAAGCTTTCCATCCATATCTGCGTGGCAAATCGCCCCCTGCGCCGATCATAAGTTAAAAATTGGTCTTGAGCTGAGGCTTGACGATAAATACCTACATTGCGGCCATCATTGCTAATAAATATATCTGGCGTTGATTGCCGCATACCGACAAATATGGCCAAGGGCAACAAAACTATACCCGCCAGGCGCCAGGGGGCTTTTAGCAAACAAAGCCAAACGCCGCCAAAAATCATCAAAATCAACCAACCAATAGATTGGCTTGGCGTAAATTGAATTGCGCCTGGCAAACTGGCAACCTTAGTCCCGATAGCAAGAATAAGCTCAACACCACTCGCGGCTAGTTTCCAAAATATTCCATCAATCTCAAACGGCATAGTAAAAAGCGCGACGAGAATGAATGGCATGATCCAAAAACCCATGATCGGCATTGCCAGCATGTTCGCTGGCAATGAATAAAGGGCGGTTCGATGGAAATGATAGAGCGCAAAAGGAGCTGTTGCGATAGCAGCAACACTATCCGTGATCGCAATCGCAACCCCATATCGCTTTAGCTTTGCCATGAATGATTGAGACTCAAAATTATTGACAATCACTCCTTCAGCCAGTTTTTTTTGATAGCGTTGCGACGTCCATTCATAGGTTGCAATCAATGCCGTTACCGCTGCAAAAGACATTTGAAATCCAGGATGCAATAGAGCTTCGGGCGTTAATATCAAAATGAGTATCGCCGCAATGGCAACATTTCTCAAGGAGAGTGCGCGTCGATCCAATATAATTGCAATAAAAATGATTGAAGACATAATAAATGCTCGTCGCGCAGACCATCCGCCCCCTGATATTATTAAATAAGCGGCAGCTGCAAACATGGCTGCAACTGCAGAAATTTTCTTAATCGGGTAACGCAATGCAACACTCGTATTCAATACCAAAAAAAATCGTAAAGAAAAAAATATGAGCCCGGTCGCAAGCCCCATATGCAAACCCGAAATAGCAAGCAAATGCGCCAATCCCGAATTGCGCAGAGCCTCTTGCGAAGTGGTGGAAATCGCTTCTCTTTTTCCCGTGACAATGGCACCAAGGATCGCCCCACCCTGCCCTGGTGCAGCCTGCTGGATTCGATAGAATAATTGATTGCGAAATTTTTCTGCCTTGATAGCAAAATTCAATTGGGCTTTATCGAAAAACCCCCAATGATCGTGCTTGATTTCATGGTTAAAACCTTCGGTTATCACAACAGGATTTGAAACAGCATAGCCAACACCACCAATTTTTTGAAAGTAAAGCTGGCGCGCATAATCATAGCCACCGGGCAAAACGGGCGGCGGCGGCGGAGAAAGCCCCGCACGGAAACCTACAAAATCCCCCACCTCCACTTTTAAATCCGCGCCGCGCCAATTCACCCTTATTTTCTCAGGTAATGCGTTTTTATCTATGTCATCAATTTTATCCGTTAAGAGCAAAACTCGCCAACCATTATCTCTATTTTCAATCCGCAAGACGATTCCTTGCACGTCAGCATAGTTAATTTCCTGTTTTAAAATTGGCGAGCAAACAATATTTGTACGGATTATTGAAGAACAATACCCCGCACTCACCCACACAAAAGCCAGTAAAAAATAATAAAAAAGCGGACCGCGTGATTTCAAAAACATCCAGATGCAGAAACTCAACACCATCAAAAATAAACCGCCTATCAAGCGAGGTTCCGCAGAGGCACTGAAATAAATTCCTATGCCTATGGCAAAAAAAACTGGCGCAAATAATCCAAGCCGCCCTTCTTCTATGGTGCACCATTTACAGAACAGGGGATGAATTTGCGTTGATATTACGACCCAAAGCTTTTCATAGAGAGACATTAATAAAGCCCATGCCTGGCTAACAACCGCTTCGACGATATTTTTGATTTTGATGGCGAACGCCGGAAAAGTCACTGATGTTTCATCAACACTCGTAATGACGGCCCGCTCGCCGCCATTACTTGGATTATCTTGCCTCTTGCCTATTTTTTGGTTTTTCCCCATCAATCATGTGCACCTTCAAAAAGGGTGTGCTAAACGCAACTCGCACAAAATCATCATTACAGCATAACCAAAAAGGGTCTGAGCAACAATGAGCCAAAAGGTCGTCACCCGTTTCGCCCCCTCTCCGACTGGATATCTACATATTGGCGGCGCAAGAACTGCCCTTTTTAATTGGCTTTATGCCAAAAATACTGGTGGCAAGTTTTTACTCAGAATTGAGGACACAGATCGCTCGCGCCATAACGAAGATGCGGTAAAAGCTATTCTTGACGGCCTGGACTGGCTCGACATCGCCGCTGATGAACCACCAATATCACAATTTTCACGTCAGCAGCGCCATGTTGATATCGTTGAGCAATTGCTGGACCTAAAAAAAGCCTATCGCTGTTACCTCACTCCAGAAGAAGTTGATGAGGCTCGCGATAAAGCCTTGGCCGATAAGGCTCGTTTCGAGAGTCCATGGCGCGAGAAAACACCTGATGAATACCCCGAGGGCAAACCTTTCTCGGTACGCTTTAAAGCCCCCAAATCTGGTACCACCACGATGATTGATGCCGTCCAGGGGGAGGTATCGATTCCCAATCAATCTCTAGATGATATGATTATCCTAAGGAGCGGCGAAGACGATCAGTCTCATGGAGGACCAACCTACAATCTTGCTGTTGTTGTGGACGATCATGATATGGCGGTCACTCACGTCATCCGCGGAGACGATCATCTCATCAACGCCGCACGCCAACAACAAATATATACTGCTCTCGATTGGCCTACCCCTGTATGGGCACACATACCTCTCATTCACGGGCAAGATGGCAAAAAACTCTCTAAACGTCACGGCGCATTGGGCGTTGAAGCCTATCGTGATATGGGGTTTTTACCTGACGGGGTCGCCAATTATCTTCTGCGCCTTGGATGGGCACATGCCGATGAGGAAATCATCAGTCGTGAACAGGCAATCAACCTATTTGATCTTGCCGGCATCAATAAATCCCCTGCTCGATTGGACATTGATAAACTCAACCATGTCAACGGACACTACTTACAAGCTTTGGGCGATTCGGAATTTATTGAGAGGGCGCTGCCATTTCTGGACGATCAGGCAATCATTCATCAAGCCGCATTGCAGCGCAGTGCAGGTTTCTTGAAAGAGCGGATTTCCAATTTCGCCCAATTGAGTGAGGCCGCTGCCTTTATCACGCTGCAACGCCCGATTGAAATTACAGGAAAAGCAAAAAAACCACTTAAAAAAGACAGTGCCAGCGAGACACTGAGAGAAGTAATAGAGACCTTAAAGGTTTCACCTTCATGGGCAGATGCAGATGAATTAGACGCGGTTTTACAAGGGATCGCGGAGAAGAAAGGCGTTGGCTTTGGGCAAATTGGCCCTCCCGTGCGGGCCGCCTTAACCGCAGGTCACCCCTCACCAACATTAGGTCAGGTTCTCTATGGTTTAGGACGTGAAGAGTCGCTAGGCCGACTTGATGACTGTTTAAAAAGTCTTGATGAAATCATGTCATCGTGACTTGGCTTCGGCTCGATAATCGGTATATTGCGCTGCAAAATACCGATAAATGAAATCGATGATTAAAGGAGCTGCAAGCCTATGGATAGCAAGATGAAGCCCGCTGGCACAATGACCGTGGAATATGATGGAAAAAAGGGTGAGTTTCCAGTTTATGAAGGCACAGACGGTCCAAAAGTCGTTGATATTCGCACATTCAACAAACAAACAGGTACCTTTACCTTTGATCCCGGATTTACCTCAACCGGAAGTTGCGAGTCTCAAATTACCTTTATTGATGGCGGCAAAGGTACACTTTTGTATCGTGGGTATCCTATTGACCAACTGGCGGACAAATCTAGCTTTATGGAAGTCGCCTATCTCCTTTTGAAAGGGGAGCTTCCTAACAAAACCGAATTTGAAGAGTTTGAAAATACCATCACTCGCCACACAATGGTGCACGAGCAATTAAAAACGTTCTATTCTGGCTTTCGCCGAGATGCGCACCCAATGGCTATTATGGTCGGGGTTGTTGGGGCATTGGCTGCCTTTTATCACGACTCAACTGATATTAATGACCCTGTACAACGAAAAATCGCCAGTCATCGCATGATCGCAAAAATGCCGACTATTGCTGCGATGGCCTATAAATACTCAATTGGGCAGCCTTTTGTCTCACCAGACAATACGTTGGGCTATACCGAGAATTTTATGCGAATGTGTTTTGCAGTGCCAGCAGAAGAATACAAAGTTAATAAAGTTCTTGCTAATGCGTTGGACAAAATTTTCATCCTCCATATGGATCATGAACAAAACGCATCGACATCAACCGTGCGATTGGCTGGTTCCTCTGGCGCCAATCCTTTTGCCTGTATTGCTGCTGGAATTGCTTCTCTATGGGGGCCTGCTCATGGGGGCGCCAATGAAGCGGCCTTAAACATGCTCGCGGAAATCGGTTCTGTAGACCGCATTCCTGAATATATTGCCCGCGCAAAAGACAAAAATGACCCGTTCCGCTTAATGGGCTTTGGTCACCGGGTTTACAAGAACTACGATCCTCGCGCGACTGCTATGCGAGAGGCGACACACGAAGTTTTGAAAGCCATTGGCGCTGAAAATGATCCTTTGTTACAAGTCGCGATGGAGCTGGAAAAAATCGCACTGGAGGATCCGTATTTCATTGAGAAAAAACTCTACCCTAATATTGATTTTTATTCAGGCATTACATTAAAGGCATTGGGTTTCCCAACAGATATGTTTACCGTATTGTTCGCCCTCGCCCGTACCGTTGGCTGGATTGCTCAGTGGACCGAGATGTTGGAAGACCCAAGTCAAAAAATTGGCCGCCCACGCCAAATTTATACCGGTGCCGGCGCGCGAGATTATGCCGATATTGATAAGCGCTAAAGCAAACTGATGAAGGAAATCTCAACTGCACTGGAGCTGAAAGTAAAAGAGAATTTTTCTGATTTCACTCTCGCTCCAGAGCACTGCTTAAATTCCTGCTTTCAAGTCACAAACCTTGCTGCCAGCTCATTGAACGCTGTTGGCGAAATGATTGCCTATTTAACCCACATTTTAGGCTTATCAACAAAGCCTCAAGACGTTCATATTGATCCTGTATTGGCCAGTCGCTGGTTTGGGGTTTCAATTCAACCAATCGACTGGCAAATGCCCCCCCTTTGGGATGAGATCGCCGGTGATTATAAAACCCGCGATGGATGGATTAAACTGCATACAAATCTTCCCCACCATCTCGCCGCTGCTTTGTCTGTATTGGACGTCGAGCCTATTCGTGAAAAAGTACAAGGAGCTGCTATTCATTGGTATGCCGATGATTTAGAGGCCGCAATAGTTAAAGCTGGCGGCGTTGCGGCCAAAATGCGCAGCCGAAACGAGTGGCAATCTCACCCTCAAGGTAAAACCATAGCGGGGGAACCGCTCATCCAATGGTCCGCCTCCAGGCCAGGCAACATACGCCCGTGGAATGCCAGCGCGACAAGGCCTTTGGAGGGATTAAAGGTTTTAGATCTCACAAGAGTTTTAGCCGGCCCAGTATGCACCCGCACACTTGCAGGGTTTGGTGCCGATGTTCTACGCCTAGATCCCGTAAATTGGGATGAAGCTAATATCGTTCCTGATATCACCCTTGGCAAACGCTGTGCTTTTCTCGATTTAAAGTCTGAGGATGGCAAGGCAAAGTTTGAACAATTAATCGCAAAAGCCGATATTCTTGTGCATGGTTATCGCCCCGGTGCTTTGGACGATTTAGGTTTCGATGATAAAATTCGGCACCAACTCGCCCCGCACTTAATTGAAGTCAGCCTCAATGCTTATGGTTGGTCTGGCCCTTTTGCCGACAGACGAGGATTTGACAGTCTTGTGCAAATGAGCAGTGGCATCACTGATACAGGTATGATGTGGGCGAACGCTGAGAGGCCAACGCCATTACCTGTACAGGCTCTCGATCATGCGACCGGGTATTTGATGGCGGCAGCGGTTGTGAAAATGTTATGTAATGCTCAAAATGGGAAGGGTATTCAAAGTGCAAAACTTTCTCTGGCTCGTACCGCCGAATTACTAATTAGCTACCCTCAAACAACGATCGGCAGCCTAAATCTGAGCCCCGAGCCAGGCGATTTTTCGGCAAAAGAAGAAAATACCCCGTGGGGGCCAGCAAAAAGATTACGCCCCGCAATTTCAATCACACGAACCCCCATGATTTGGGGTCGCCCTGCTGAGCAATTAGGCACACATAAACCACAATGGTTGATTTAAGCATCCACAATAAATTGCACCAGCCACTGCAGTAACAATTTTCAATTTCAAATAGATAAGGTATAATACAAAGATGAATTCACCTGCGTCAATCGCGGTCAATTCGTGCCAAGTGATTGGCGCTTAAGCTTTGTTTTGGCGCATTTTTAATAACCCACCGGCCAATTGAACACAAAATGCTCCAATATGAGCAAAAGGAAATTGAATGGGTTTTATCATCTCCATTGCCGTCACTTTGATACTACTACTCAGTGTAACCGTTGTTTTGCTAAAACCCAATATGAAGCTCAATGGCAACATAGAGACCCGTTTCTTCACATTCGCCGCCATTTTGTTTACATCCGGGTTAGATGTTGGTCTCATAATGTTTCCGCTTACAGAATTTCCTGTTTACGATACAGAAGCGGTTTATGAATTTACAAACCCACTCGCCATGGCCTTTGGCGCATGGGGATTTTTAGTTTGGGTGCTGTATTTTCTCAGTACTTTTTATTTCTGTGCGATTGAACCCCAGCTAAAGATTTTTGAAATCCCTTTAATAAAATTGCTCTACAATCTTATGATCATTGCGACGTGTGCCTTTACCGCATTTTTGCTTTTACAATACTTGCCAGATTATATTCATGCGCTACCGGAATGGGCCCGTTATCTGATAGTTGCAGGAATAATCCTCATGGCTATCGGCACCAGTATGAGCGTGAAATTCATAAAAACACTAAGTATTTCCTCGACGTGGTTATTTTATGGCCTTATCGTACTCATTTTTTATATTAGCCATCTGGGGCTCTCAGGATTGTGGCAAAATCTAAAACTGATGCTGGATTATTTTCCCAATATGCATAAGTTCGCGAGCCCAATCAGTGATTACCATCAATTCTATCTTTATTGGTGGATGGCTTGGAGCCTCATGATTGGCCAATTTGTCTCGCGATTCGTCAGTCACCTGAAAATTTGGCAATTGTTTCTGGCACTGTTAATCATTCCCTCGATTACCATTGGAATTTGGTTTTGCGTTCTCTATGGCATTTACACCGCCGGGATTGTTGTTTCCCCAACCATTAAAATGATCATGGTTGGTGTCGGTGTCCTGTTTGTAATAAATTCTCTCGATAGTCTAATTCGCCTCTACACAGACAGTTTAGATTTATCGGTTCACAGACTGGGAAAAATCAATTACAGCCTAATGAATTTTTCGCTATTATTTGGTCTGGTACTGCTATACAGACACACGGCGCTAAAAATTGAGTGGGTTGGCCTGATTGTCATTGCTCTCTATATTGCAATCGCAATATTAACCTGGCTCAAGCGTAAAAATTTAAGGGCACTAACTTCTCTATGACTCCCTTTGATTATATTATCGTTGGGGCAGGATCTGCCGGATGTATTCTTGCAAACCGATTAAGTGAGAATGGAAAAACCCGTGTTGCCCTGATCGAAGCAGGGGGGAGTGATCGCTCGATTTTCATCAAAATGCCATCAGCTCTGGCTATTCCGATGAATACAAAACGATTTAATTGGGGATTTGAGAGCAATCCCGAACCTCACCTCGGTAATAGGGTTATACCGTGTTATCGAGGCAAAGGACTGGGGGGCACTTCAAGCATTAACGGCATGGTATTTGTCCGCGGTAACCCTTGCGACATTGATCAATGGGAGCAAGAGGGCGCGTCTGGATGGAATTACAAAAATTGTCTTCCCTACTACAAAAAGCTGGAACATTGGCAAGATGGAGAAAATGCGTTTCGCGGTGGTTCGGGTCCGATCAAAGTCACTACCGGAAACAATATGCGATTGAGCCCGCTTTACCAAGCCTTCATAGATGCCGGCGTTGAAGCAGGATATCCTCTTTGCTCTGATTATAATGGAAAAACCCAAGAAGGGTTTGGCCCTATGCAGATGAATGTTGATGAAGGCATTCGCGCCTCAACAGCAAGAGCTTATTTAGCTCCCATCAAATCACGAAAAAACCTTGAAATTTTTACAAATTCACTAACTGAAAAAATTTGTTTTGAAGGCACAAAAGCGACCAGTATTGAATTCACCAGCAATGGAAAAAAACATATCATCCATGCCTCGCGTAAAGTTATTTTATCTGCCGGTGCGATTGGTTCGCCTCATCTTTTGCAAGTCTCTGGGGTTGGCCCACAATCCGTATTACAAAAAGCAGGCATAACCCCTATCCTTGATAGCCCCGGTGTTGGCGAAAATCTTACCGACCACTTGGAAGTTTTTTTTCAATATGAATGCACACAACCTATTACGCTTAACGGTCGTCTCAGCCCCTTCCATAAAGCATGGATTGGTTTGCGCTGGCTATTGTTTCGAAATGGCCTTGGTGCGACAAACCATTTTGAAAGCTGCGGCTTTATTCCCTCTTCTGCAGAAAAACCGTGGCCTGATATTCAATATCATTTTCTCCCCGGCGCTATAAGCTACGATGGAAATACCGCTTTTAAAGGGCATGGCTATCAGGTCCATGTAGGCCCAAACAAACCGGCCAGCCGTGGATTCGTGCATACAAGAACGAATGCGATTAGAGATCACCCGATCATTCAATTTAATTATCTCAAAGAAGAGGCGGATCGACTAGATTGGCGTAACACAATTCGCAAAACACGACATGTCTTAAGCCAGAATGCCCTTGCGCCTTATCGGGGAGAAGAAATTCAACCCGGCAAGGCCATAACATCAGATTCGGCAATTGATGACTGGGTTAAGAAAAATGTTGAAAGCGCATATCATCCCACTTCTACCTGCAAAATGGGGGCGCACACAGACCCCATGGCGGTCGTCAATTCAAAATGCAATGTTATTGGTACAGAGAATTTATCAGTCATCGACTCTTCAATTTTTCCAACAATTCCGAATGGAAACTTAAATGCCCCCACCATGATGGTGGCAGAGCGCGCGGCTGATCTTATTCTGAGCGAATAGAAATATTCCTTAGAACTCAATTCTTGGTTCTACTTTTATGGTTGTCTCCCTGACTGACTAACCGCCAAGCCGACAATCACGACCCCAAGCGCAATAAATACGTTGGGGGATAATCGTTCGTTAAAAAGAATTGCCCCCAATATGACCGCCCAGACAGGGGTTATATAATTGGAAAAAGACATAAATCCTGCACCGACGCGCTGAATGATCACGACAATCAAAAAGGCCCCGAGGCCAGTTGAAAAAATACCAAGCCCAAAAACGGACAGGATACCTGTCAACTCCCATTGCTCAAGCCGCCAATCGGTAAAGAGTAATCCTGGTGTCGCAACAATCGCTGCGCTCAATAATGAGCCCGCAGCAAAAACTCTTGGCCTGATGGCTGGCGCACGTCTGGTGATCACTGCGCTACCGGCATAACATAAGGTAGCAACAACAAGCCCCAATTGCGCCAAAAGATTTGTTTGCGTTGCGTCACCAAAAACTGCAGGGCCCATTAAAATCAACACCCCCAAAAATCCAATAATAAATCCGACAAACCGACGTCCCGTTAACGCTTCCCCCGCGAACATTGCCGCTAAACCGAGCGTCCATATCGGCATCAATGCCATGTACACCCCGGCTAAGCCGCTCTCTACATGAAGCTGCGCGAGAGGAAAAATATAAAAAGGGATAGTCGTCCCGACGCCGCCAATCACAATCATACAAAGCCAGCCCCTATCGATGCGATTTTGTCCATCTTCTTTAACAAGAAGCGGAGGAAATCGTCGCCCTGTACCCAGCACGATTGCGGTCATCATAATTGCCCCGATCCACAATCGCCCCACGGTAATGATTGTTGGTGGCAAGCTTTCAACGGCCTTTTCGATTAACGCGAAAGATGATCCCCCCATAGCAATAATCATGACTAAACAAAACCAGTCTACCGGCTTTGGATCTGCATTCACATTTGCTGACTTTGTCCGCAATGTCGGCGGATTATGCTTGTGATTTATCGTCTGTTTTATCATGAAATCACCCATAACTGATTTTGCGAGCTCATACCCGAGCACTGATCTATCCCTACCGACATATCAGGAATATCAGTTAGAATCAGCCTGAAACCTCTCTTACCAGAAAAAAACACCCTATGGCTGTTTGCATGTTATAAAGCTTCATGATTCTTCAATCGCATCTTCCTCTTTTCCCATGGATGGAGCCGTGCACACGTAAACTGCCGGGACTACAGGCTATTGAACTCAAAGATTGGCTCACGGTTGATGACGTCTATGAGGAACAAACAAGGTTGCGTGATGAACTTCTTAAAAACTCACCACAAAGCGTCTACATGACAACACCGGATCATAACACGGCAACCAGCGAAGAATTACGAACGTGTCTATTAGAAGAATTACCAACTATGAACGGGTTTCAATCATGCCTGAAGATTGAGCCGAGAACCATTACACGGCTTAATAAAATCTGCTTTTCTAAAAATGAAGCCCCTCCTCTCATCACTGCGGCGCGGATGGTACAGGAAGACTTATTAATTCTTGAAAAGCCTGACTGCAAAGATCAGTATCATCTCACTGCCGGGATTCTTTGTTTTCCTGCCAGCTGGACTCTCGCTGAAAAAATAGGTGCCCCTCTATCGAAAATCCACGAGCCAGTGACAGAATATAACCAACAACTCTCTGCACGAATTAATAAAATTTTTGAAAATATTCATCCTGACCGTCCAATGTGTCGATTTAATTTTTTAATCTATACTGATCCTTCCCTCTTTCAACCGAGGCGAGAAAATGTCTTAAAAGCAATCTCGCCCAAATGCCCAAGATATGTTCGCGTAGAACGCCAGACTCTAAGACGCTTACCTGTCTCTCGCGCAATTGTTTTTGCCATTCATACTTTTGTCGTCCGCGCAGATAGCATTCCCGCAACAGCACACGCAGCGCTGGCGCAATTTCGCCCAGAGCTCATTCCCTGAACCCACTAAAATTAGACGATTATATCAAAACAGGAGAATTATGCGACGCAACAAATTTACTTGACCCGGCTTCCATTATCCGTCAGTAAGACTGTGGGCTACGCCTCCCCAACGGGGCGCGCCTATCTGTGAGGATAGGAGTAAAACAGATGACGAATGAAACGCCTCAGCAGGACAAGGCGCAAAACCCTGCATCTATTTCACAACGCAATATTGTGACCGACGCAAAAAGCACACCCCCCAACTGTACAATTGAAAAACCCGTCACGAGACCGTCTCGACTAGAGTTTTCGTCCGGTCCCTGCGCCAAAAGACCCGGCTGGTCACCCCATAATTTTTCACAAAATAGTCTGGGGCGCTCTCACCGTGCGAGTGTCGGTAAATCTCGGTTAAAGCAGGTCATCGACATGACACGAAACCTACTAGGGATTCCCGATGATTACCGGATCGGCATTGTCCCGGGCTCTGATACAGGAGCAGTCGAAATGGCGATGTGGTCCTTACTAGGACAACGCCCTGTCGATATTCTAGCTTGGGAGAGCTTTGGCCAGGGTTGGGTCACTGACGCGGTCAAACAGCTTAAGATTAACCCGAATGTATTCACCGCCCCTTATGGCGAAATCGCGGATTTAAGTGCCGTTAACCCCGATCATGATTTAATCTTTACCTGGAACGGAACCACCTCTGGCGTACGTGTTCCTAATGCCGATTTTATTTCACCAGACCGCGAAGGCCTGACAATTTGTGATGCCACATCAGCTGTTTTTGCCCAGCCGCTTGAATGGGATAAACTTGATGTAATAACTTGGTCCTGGCAAAAGGTGCTCGGCAGCGAGGGCGCCCACGGCATGTTGGTTTTAAGTCCGCGTGCAGCTCAAAGACTTGAGACCTATACCCCGCCCTGGCCTTTACCAAAGATTTTTCGCCTGACCAAAGGTGGTAAAATTATTGAAGGTATTTTCGAAGGGGCAACAATAAATACACCCTCCATGCTATGTGTTGAAGATGTCATTGATGCAATGACATGGGCGCAAAATCTTGGTGGTCTTTCAGCTATGCAAGCAAGGGCAGACAACAATCTAAAGATACTTTCTAATTGGATAGAATCCACACCTTGGGTAGAATTTCTGTGCAAAGATCAATCAATTCGATCAAACACGTCTGTATGTTTGTCAATCAGTGACACTGCAATCAATGCTTTGCCTGGCGGCGCACAACAAAAATTCATAAAATCTATGACCACCTTACTCGATCAAGAAAATGCCGCTTACGATATTGGTGGCTATCGCGATGCCCCTCCAGGACTCAGAATTTGGTGCGGGGCAACAATTGATAGCGCAGATCTTGTCGCTTTAACGCCGTGGCTCGACTGGGCGTTTGCAGTGGCGAAATCTGATTTAACATAGAATTTCCCTCCTAAATTTTACTATTCAATTTTAAATCCAAGGTGCTCAATTATGACTACTGAAAAAAAACCAATTGTTCTCATCTCAGATGCACTTAGCGAAACGGCCGTGAACATATTTAAAGAACGGGGCGTTGAAGTCGATTATCAACCCACCCTAGGCAAAGATAAAGAAAAGCTCCTATCCATTATCGGCAATTATGATGGGCTTGCCATTCGCTCCGCAACTAAAGCTACAGCAAAACTGATTGAAGCGGGAAAAAACCTCAAAGTAATCGCGAGAGCCGGGATTGGCGTTGATAATGTTGACATACCAGCAGCCACTGCAAGAGGGATCGTTGTTATGAATACCCCTTTTGGCAACGCCATTACAACCGCCGAACATGCTATAGCCATGATGTTTTCACTCGCTCGTAAAATTCCGCAGGCCAACCAGTCAACCCATGCAGGTAAATGGGAAAAATCAAAATTTATGGGAACCGAGCTTTATGGCAAAACCCTTGGACTTATTGGATGTGGCAATATTGGATCGATTGTCGCTGATCGGGCGATTGGATTAAAATTACGCGTGGTTGCCTTTGACCCGTTTTTGTCAGATGCGAGGGCGATTGAACTTGGAGTTGAAAAAAATGAACTTGATGACTTGCTCGCCAGAGCCGACATCATATCCCTTCACACGCCGTTAACTGATCAAACAAAAAATATTCTTGATAAAGAAAACATTGCCAAAACAAAAAAGGGTGTGAATATAATCAACTGCGCCAGAGGTGGCCTCATTGATGAAGCAGCCTTAAAAGAAGCCCTTGATACTGGCCATATCAACGCTGTAGCCCTTGATGTATATGCGGTAGAACCTGCAAAAGAGCACCCCCTGTTTCATTATCAAAATGTCGTTGCAACGCCTCATCTTGGGGCTTCCACGACTGAGGCTCAGGAAAATGTTGCAATCCAGGCGGCTGAACAAATGGCTGATTATTTGGTGAGAGGTGCTGTTACCAATGCACTAAATATGGCCTCTGTTTCCGCTGAAGAAGCCCCTCAATTAAAACCCTTCATCGAGCTTGCCAAGCAATTGGGACTTTTTGCCGGGCAGCTCATTGAAAGCAGCATAAAGGGGATAGAGGTTGTCTATGCCGGAGAAGTTGCAAAACTTAACACCAAGCCTTTAACAGCCTCTGCGGTTGCAGGCGTCTTGAAACCCATTCTCTCCGACGTGAATATTGTCAATGCCCCCACCATCGCCAAAGAACGAGGTGTCGCTATCGCAGAGACGTTACGTGATGATGTAGAAAATTTCGAGAGTCTAATCCGTCTCCGTATTATTACGGAACGTCAGGAGCGGTCAGTTTCCGGCGCTTTATTCGGTTCTGTGCCGCGCGTGACCGAAGTCAAGGGTGTCGCAATGGAAGCTTCCTTTACCAAACATATGCTGTTTGTCAGTAACGCAGACAAACCTGGTTTTATTGGTGCATTAGGACAAACCTTGGGTGACGCAGGCGTAAACATTGCCACCTTTAATCTTGGGCGAGCCGCAATTGGTGAGGAAGCAATCGCTTTGGTCGCTATTGATGAGGCCGTTAGCGCAGACGTTTTAGAAAAAGTCAACGCTCTCCAACATGTTAATCAAGTGAAAGCTTTGAAATTTTAACGTATCGTCGAAAAAGCAAGAAGTAGATCCAAAATTGGTACGAATAGGCTTTGCCTGTTGAGAGGAAACCCGATAGTAGTGAGATATAGCCACTAACTTGACGATTTCTCATCTATGACTCGTATCCTTATTACTTCAGCCCTGCCCTACATTAACGGCATCAAACATCTTGGCAATCTTGTCGGCTCCATGTTGCCAGCCGATGTTTATGCCCGATTTTGCCGACAAGTGGGCCACGAAACCGTGTTTATTTGTGCAACTGATGAACACGGCACACCAGCAGAACTGGCCGCGGCGGCGGCAGGCAAGGCGGTTGCAGAATTTTGCGCTGAACAATATGAAATTCAGGACAAGGCTTGCAAAGGATATGGCTTAACATTCGATTATTTTGGACGCTCTTCGCTGCCCACAAACCATGAGTTAACGCAGTATTTTGCCGATCGCCTGGAGGATCAGGGCTTAATCGAAGAGCGCACAGAAAAACAAGTATACTCCAACACTGACCAGCGCTTTTTGCCCGATCGCTATGTCGAGGGGATATGCCCGCACTGCGATTATGAAAAAGCGCGCGGCGATCAGTGTGATAATTGTGGCCGCTTACTTGATCCCATCGATTTAATTAATCCCTATTCCGCCGTTTCAGGTTCTCACGACGTAGAGGTAAGAGACACTACGCATCTCTACCTGTTACAGTCCAAGCAGCAAAAACAAATCGAAGACTGGTTGGCCACACGAGAAAACTTCCCAAACCTCACCTTATCGATTGCCAAAAAATGGCTTAAAGAAGGATTGCGTGACCGCGCGATTACCCGTGATTTAAACTGGGGAATCCCGGTTACTCGAAACGGAAAACCCCGCCCGGGTTTTGAAAATAAAGTCTTTTATGTCTGGTTTGACGCGCCGATAGAATACATCGCCGCAACCAAGGAATGGGCGGAACAGAATGGCGATAATTGGGAACGCTGGTGGCGTACCGATAAAGGTGCACAGGATGTTCGCTATGTCCAATTTATGGGCAAAGACAATGTTGCTTTCCACACCGTGAGTTTTCCTGCAACGCTCCTAGGGGTTAAAGCGCCATGGAAAACCGTTGATACCTTAAAGTCACTCAATTGGTTGACATGGTATGGCGGTAAATTCTCAACCAGTGAAAAACGCGGCATCTTTATGGATCAAGCCCTTGAGCTCCTGCCAGCTGACTATTGGCGTTGGTATTTAATGGCCAATGCCCCTGAAAGTGATGATAGCTCATTTACCCTAGAAAATTTTGCCGGCATTGTTAACAAGGATTTGTCTGATGTTTTAGGCAATTTTGTGAATAGGGTAACCCGGTTTTGTGTATCCAAGTTTGGTGAAGAAGTTCCCAGTGGCGGAACAGACGGAGCGGCTGAAGAGCATTTAATCACCGCCGTTCAGGAAAAAATAAACGCCTACACAAAATTTCTTGAAGATCATGAATTTCGAAAAGCGTGTGCTGAATTGCGAAGCCTGTGGGTTTTAGGCAACGAGTATTTACAAGACGCCGCTCCATGGACAGCCTTCAAAACAGATCCCGAACAGGCTGCTGTCTCTATCCGTATGGGCCTCAATCTTATTCGCCTTTATGGCCATTTGAGCGCCCCTCTTATCCCGTATACATCAGAAAAAATGCTCAAGATTTTCGATGAATCCATGGATGATCTATTCTGGCCGGAATCAATAAACACTGACATCAAACACTTGGTTCCAGGGAAAAAATTTGCCCCCCCTGATTTATTGTTTTCAAAAATTGAGGATGATCAACTAGAAGATTGGCGCACTAAATTTGGCGGACATACATTATGACGGAACTCATAGGCTGGTTTGGCGCCGGATTACTGCTATTGTCCTACGCTCTCCTATCTTTAAAAAAGGTAACAGCGTTTCAATTTCAATACCAAGCCATTAATATTGTGGCCAGCTCATGCCTTTTGATTAATGCCATCAGCAATAAAGCTTACCCTTTTGTCCTATTGAACTTGATATGGACACTCGTCGCAGCTTATGTGCTTTTTCGAATTGTACTTGGAAAAGCAGGAGAAAAATAACACCTCTGACACGGTAGTGACCATACAGATTAAAAAATGATAAAAACCAAAACGTCACCAGCAATGCCGGTGACGTTTTGGTATTAGAATGAGTTTTATTTTTTCTTCTCAATCTCTTTTAGACGATCTTCGAGTTTGATACGCGCTTTTCTAATACGCTCTACTACATTTTCTTCTTCCGCTTTCAGATGCTTGATGGCTTCGCGTAGCCTTTCTGCTTCTGATCCGTTTTGAAATGTGAATTCTCCATTATTGCAAACTATAACGCTGGGGTTTTCAAAAGTAATCCCTTCTACTCTCTTCTCATTATCCTTGTTGTCTCCTTTAAAAGCGATAATTCTTTTGGATTTTATCGATATATGTTTATCTTTAATTTTGCCGCTTTTTTTGTCATCCTCGGCTTTAGCTGATTGCAAATTATCATTGCTCTTCTTCAGTTCAGCATTAATTTTTTCACAATCAATTCCATCTTTGATGACAAAGATCATCTTATTTTCATCACCAATATGATTGAATAACTCAATATTATGCGTTTCATCACCCAGCATTATTTCGAGGTCTTTAATTTCTTTGCCATCAAAACCTTCTATATCTTTGATGAAAACAATTTCAGGTTTTTTGTCTGCGTCTGATAATTTTAATTCATCGTTTGACTGATTAATCGTGATAATTTTTATAGGTTTTTTGTCTTCACTCTTTTGTGCAGCATAACCATATTGGGCTGTCGCCAATAAACATGTTGCCATGAGCGTAGAGATCATCACAGTTCCTAAAATACGGCGCTTACGGCTTGGCAAAGTTTTCATTAACATTAGTCTTTCCTTTTAATGACAGTGACACAGGGTCGGTTAAAAATAGAGACAATCCAGGGTTCAATGATTGCCTGTTTACATGCACTTGTTGCGACAGGGACTTCACCATTACACTCGCATAGGCATAAATATTTTTTGATTTTTCACTCTTTTCAGATAACACTGATACATCGCATGCCGCTTCTTGATCTGACCGAAATGCGTTCCAGGCATAATGAAGAACAGGATTTGGCCAGTTCATTGCCCGCAAAGCCATAGCCAAAAAAGTCACCCAGAGATCACCGCGCCGAATGTGTGTTAGCTCATGGAGCAAAGCATAGTTTAATTCTTCTGCCGTGTAATGATCATCATATGAGTGCGGCAATATAATCATTGGCGTTAGCAAACCAGTTACTAGGGGCCCAGCTTCTGACTTAGCGACGCGCACCACTACTCTTTGACGCAATTTCAGTGAAAATTGTAGCTCTTGTATAACTCTCAGAGTCCGATTCAAAACTAATATTTAGCCAGTCGTCTTGAGATCATACGG
>CAYZLR010000026.1:0-39060 GCA_964479275.1 uncultured Caulobacterales bacterium | reverse complement strand
ATATGCTATACATGTTCTCTGCAAGGTGCTGGATCAATTGAGTCCACACCCTAGTAAAACGGTTTTTAGCTTTCTCATTAAGCATATATCGATAAATACCTCTTAAGTTAAGCATTCGTAATGAGCGTTTATATCGAATGATTAACAAAAGAGAAATCTTTGTCGAACTTGTCCATCCCTCCTGCATGGATGAAAAGTTTAATGCTCAATGGCAAACATTGAGTGAAAATGCTGTTTGGCCAAATCCTTTTTTTGAACCATGGTTTCTAAAATCTGCACTCAAATTTTTTGACAAAAAACAAGAAGTGCAATTGTGCTCAGTTTTTTCAGGCTCTGGGGATGAACGCCAATTAGTGGGTTTGGTACCTTTACGCTGTGCCAAAAGATATCGAATATTACCGATACGCTATTATGAGGTGTGGACACATTCTCATGGATTTATGGGAATGCCGCTGATTTTGCCAGACTATGAGCAGGAGTTTTATTCGGCTTTGGCAATGTGGCTCACTAAAGAAAAATCTAAAGCCAGATTTATCCAATTTCTTAGCCATCCGATGGATGACCAGCGGCGAAAACTTCTCAGCGAAGCGTTTGGCACGAAAAATCTTTTCGTTCAGGAAAAATATCGACGGGCTTATCTTGTTGGCAGTGAGAGTTACGAAGATTACTCCGCAAAAGTTTTCTCTTCCAAGCAACGCTCAGAGTTACGACGTGTAGGGCGTAATCTTTCTAATTGTGGACGGGTTGAAGTGAACGCCCTTACCATTGATGACAATCTTGTTGATTTGTATTTTAGGTTGGAAGCCACAGGTTGGAAAAATCCCCAATTCAGTAATCGGAATAAAGCGAGTATTGAAGCGGATCAATGCTTTTTTCGTGAAGCCATGAAAAAAGGAAGTAAGCTCGGGCACGTGACCTGCTTTGGTTTATTGCTCAACGATCAGGTTATCGCGCTTTCCATCCAGCTGGTCCGAAACGAGTATATTGCCGGTTTTAAAACGGTTTATGACGAGGCGTATAAAGTGTATTCTCCCGGGGCGCAGGTATTGCACCATACAATTCGGGATATGCTTGAAGAACCAGCGGTGAGTGAGTTTGATTCTTGCTCGGTTGAAGGGCAGCCCTTGCTTGAACGCATCATGCGCGATCGCATGCCGATTGCTCAAATGAATGCGATTATGGACGATGGGATGCTGCGGATTCTTATGAATGTTTTGCATAAGTCGGCGCGTTAGCGCAGTGAGAGTGGGAGCTTGCACATTCCTTTTGATCTGCCTAGAACATGTCAAAAATGACTTGATTTAGGAATGCTTCATGACCAATCCCTCCACACGCACAGAAACTGATAGCTTTGGCCCTCTAGAGGTTCCCGTTGATAAATATTACGGGGCGCAATCAGCGCGGTCGCTGATCAATTTTGATATTGGCACCGAGACGATGCCAATTCCTTTAGTGCGCGCATTGGGCGTGGTAAAAATGTCTGCGGCAAAAGCCAATATGGCGCTGGATAATCTTGAAAACAAACTGGGTGAGGCGATTGTAACGGCGGCTTCTGAAGTGGCGGAAGGCAAATTAAACGATCACTTTCCGCTTTCGGTTTGGCAAACCGGATCCGGCACCCAGAGCAATATGAACACGAATGAGGTGATTGCTAATCGCGCTATAGAAATACTGGGCGGTGAGATCGGTTCAAAAACGCCGGTTCATCCCAATGATCATGTTAATCGCAGTCAATCTTCCAATGATACATTTCCAACTGCCATGCACATTGCCGCCGCAGAAGAAATTCACCACCGTTTGCTTCCCGCGCTGCAAACCTTGCGTAATGCATTGAATGATAAGGCTGAAAAATTTTCCGATATTATCAAAATCGGGCGTACCCATTTACAAGATGCAACGCCGCTAACCTTGGGTCAGGAGTTTTCTGGCTATGTTGCGATGCTAGATAATGCCAGTAATCGAGCGCAAAGTGTTTTGCCCGGTCTTTATGCGTTGGCACAGGGGGGCACAGCAGTTGGGACGGGTATCAATGCCAAGCCCGGCTTTGCAGAAAAATTTGCTGAAGAAGCTTCAAATTATACCAAGCTACCCTTTGTCACCGCGCCTAATAAATTTGAAGCTTTGGGCACACATGATGCGATGGTTGAAGCCCATGGTGGACTGAATGTGATTGCTGTTTCCCTTTTCAAAATTGCAAACGATATTCGCCTTCTTGGCTCGGGGCCGCGCTCGGGTCTGGGAGAGATTTCCTTACCGGAAAATGAGCCTGGATCATCAATTATGCCAGGGAAGGTCAATCCTACCCAATGCGAGGCCATGACGATGGTTGCCGCGCAAGTTATGGGGAACAATACCACTGTCAGTTTTGCCGGCTCTCAAGGGCACATGGAGTTAAATGTCTTTAAGCCTGTGATCGCCCTCAATGTCTTGCAGTCTATTCACCTACTCTCCGATGTTTGTATTTCCTTCACGCATAAATGCGTTACAGGTATTGAGGCCAATGAAGATCGCATTCAAGATTTAATGGAAAAATCTCTGATGCTGGTCACGGCCTTAGCCCCATCTATCGGATACGATAATGCCACAAAAATTGCCAAAACTGCGCACAAAAATGGCACGACACTGCGCGAAGAAGCCGTTGCTCTCGGCTTTGTTTCTGCAGAAGATTACGATAACATCGTCCGTCCAGAGAATATGATTAAACCGGTATAGCCGATTACCTCGGTGCCATTCTGATTGCGCCATCGAGGCGGACGTCTTCGCCATTGAAGTAGGCGTTTTTGCACATTTCCATAGCGAGGGAAGCATACTCTTCCGGGTCGCCAAGGCGCGCAGGGTTTGGAACTTGTGCGCCAAGAGCTGCCTGAACTTTATCGGGCAGGCTAGCAAGGAGAGGGGTCTTAAAGATCCCCGGTAGAATTGTATTAACACGGATGAGTTCACGCGAGAGATCCCTGGCGATAGGTAGGGTCATGCCAACAACCCCGCCTTTGGATGCAGAATACGAGGCTTGTCCGATCTGACCATCTTCTGCTGCGACAGACGCCGTATTGACGATCGCGCCGCGTTCGCCATCAATCGGGTCGAGGGTCATCATGCCTGCTGCCGATTTAGCAATACAACGAAAAGTACCAACGAGATTGATTTGGATGACGCGGTTAAAGCGATCAATTGGAAAATGATTGATCTCGCCGGTTTCCTTATCGCGGCTGGCGGTTTTCACGGCGTCGCCAATTCCGGCGCAGTTGATTAAAACCCGCTCCTGCCCCAAGGCAGCGCGCAGGGCGGCAAAACCTGCGTCGACATCTTCATCTGAAGTCACATCGACTTTGGCAAACGCGCCGCCAAGTTCCGCTGCAAGCTTGGTGCCGGCCTCTTCGTTCAGGTCAAAGATTCCGACTTTCGCGCCTGCAGCTGCGAATTTTCGCGCTGTCGCAGCCCCAAGGCCTGAAGCGCCTCCAGTAATGATGGCAGTGATTGTGTTTATGTCCATGACGAAGTTCCGTTTCTTATCGTGTGTTTGCAAGACTATGCATGATCTAAATGATCATGAGGGATGGGAATCATTTGGCTTAAGTTGATAATTTGAGCGGTTATGGCTGAAAGATTCTGGTTATGTCACAGGTGCAAGAGTTTTCAAATGGATCAAAACAACCACATATAAGGCAAAGTGCAGTCGATTTCATCTGAAATCGCATATTTCTGACCATGAATTTACGATAAAATGCCGTTGCAACAAAACTGAGAACAAAATCTTGCGGATTCTGTAAAAATTCCTATCGAAAATAGGTGACGTGGGGACCATTCCAGACTAAGACGCACTCCATGGAAGAAATCTGGACATATTTATCGACACGGCCCGTAGATGCGGGCTGGCTCGGCTGGTTAATCCCGACCTTGCTGCAGATCCTTGCGCTGGTCGTGACCTTGCTCCTGGCGCAAGCTTTCTTGATGTATTTTGACCGTAAGGTTTGGGCCGCGGTGATGATGCGCAAAGGTCCAAATGTGGTTGGGCCTTTCGGCTTGCTGCAATCTTTTGCTGATCTTCTCAAAAACGTTTTCAAGGAAATTATCATTCCTTCAGGTGCGGATAAGATCGTCTTTATACTCGCGCCATTAATTACATTTGTTCTGGCGCTTATTGGTTGGGCGGTTATTCCGGTTGCTCAAGGCTGGGTTGTCTCTGATTTGAATGTCGGCATTCTCTATCTTTTTGCGGTGTCGTCCCTTGGCGTTTACGGCGTTATTATGGGGGGCTGGGCTTCGAATTCGAAATATCCGTTTTTGGGATCGCTGCGTTCCGCTGCGCAAATGGTGTCTTATGAAGTCTCATTAGGCTTCGTCATCATTAGTGTTCTTCTTCTGGTAGGGTCTGCAAACTTGTCGGATATCGTTCTCAGCCAGGATCGTGGATTGGGCATTTTAAACTGGCATTTCATTCCTTTGTTTCCGATGTTCGTGATCTTCTTTATTTCTGCTTTGGCGGAAACAAATCGTCCCCCTTTTGATCTTCCTGAAGCCGAATCAGAATTGGTTGCCGGTTATCAGGTCGAATATTCTTCAACGCCGTTTCTACTCTTTATGATCGGTGAATTAGCAAATATTGTCTTGATGTGTGCGATGTTGACGATCTTGTTTTTTGGGGGCTGGCATTCACCTGTTGATGTTCCGATCCTCAACCAAATGCCCATTTTCTGGTTCTGTCTTAAAATCGTTTTCTTCTTTTTCTTATTTGCAATGGTGAAAGCAATTACGCCGCGCTATCGCTACGATCAGCTCATGCGCATTGGCTGGAAGTTGTTTCTTCCCATGACCATGGTTTATGTCGTGTTGGTTGCTGGTGCTATGCTCTTTATCCCTGGTGTTGCCGATCTATTCCAAAGCTGGAGGTCCTAAACAAATGTCCAGATTCATTCAGGCCGTTAATGGCTTTTTGTTAAAAGATTTTCTCAAAGCTTTCTGGCTTGCACTCAAAGTCTATGTGCGCCCGAAAGTGACATTAAACTATCCGTTTGAGAAAGGACCGCTTTCACCACGCTTTCGTGGCGAGCATGCGCTGCGTCGTTACCCCAATGGTGAAGAGCGTTGTATTGCCTGTAAGCTTTGTGAAGCCGTCTGTCCGGCACAGGCCATCACAATTGAAGCTGAGCCGAGAGATGATGGATCTCGCCGGACGACGAAATATGATATCGATATGACCAAATGCATCTATTGCGGTTATTGCCAAGAGGCTTGCCCGGTCGATGCGATTGTTGAGGGACCAAATTTTGAATTTGCGACTGAGACACGTGAAGAACTGTTTTATGATAAAGACCGATTGCTTGCTAACGGTGATCGTTGGGAACGTGAAATTGCCAAAAACCTGGAGCTTGATGCACCTTATCGATAAGGGTGCACAGCCATTGCTTTCTTTTAATATTGAGTGAAGCCACCATTATGATTGCAACGATAGCCTTTTATGTATTTGCCTTTTCAGCCATCGCATCTGCGTTGATGGTCGTGGCTTCGAAGAATCCTGTGCATTCGGTATTGTTTCTAATATCGACATTCATCGGTGCTGCTGGCTTGTTTGTATTGATGGGTGCAGAATATTTAGCGATGCTTTTGGTTGTGGTTTATGTCGGGGCTGTTGCCGTTTTATTCCTGTTTGTCGTGATGATGTTGGATGTGGATTTTGTTGAACTCAAACAGGGATTTTTACAATATCTCCCATTTGCGGTCACGCTTTCAGCTATCGTGGTGATTGAACTGATTTTTGTTGTTTTTGTTTGGGTGCTACCAACGGATAATGAACTCGCGCTTAGTCATCCGGTCGCGACACAAGGAAGCCCTTTGGCCCAACCCGATGCCCCTAATAATATCGAGGCGCTTGGTTTGGTCTTGTATACGGATTATGTCCATTACTTTCAGATCGCAGGCATTGTTTTGCTGGTTGCGATGATTGGCGCAATTGTGCTGACTTTCCGTGAGCGTGAGGGCATTAAAAAGCAGGATGTTTCTGCTCAATTAGGTCGGACACGCGAAGAAGGCGTGGAGATTGTTTCTGTTGAAACAGGTCAAGGGATTTAATTGTGCTCATCTATAATTTGATAATGAGGAATGAAATATGATTGGTCTTGGCCATTATCTTTCTGTTGCAGCGATTTTATTTGCGATCGGTATGGCGGGTATTTTTCTTAATCGGAAAAATGTAATCGTTATTTTGATGTCGATTGAACTCATGTTGCTTTCTGTAAACATTAATCTGGTTGCTTTTAGTCAGTTTCTAGGGGATCTGACCGGACAGGTTTTTGCTTTTATGGTTTTAACGGTTGCTGCTGCTGAGGCGGCTGTCGGCCTTGCGATCCTTGTTTCCTATTTCCGTAACCGCGGCGACATTGCTGTGGAAGACGCTAACCTTATGAAGAATTAAGGCAAAATCTGATGGAGCCTTTTATTGTCCTGTTGCCGTTATTCGGTGCACTCCTTGCGATCCCGGTCGGTAAGATGGCCAGCCCTCGCGCGGCGGAGCTTTTAACCTCGTGTATGATGTTGATTGCTGCACTGGCGTCTTGGTTGGTGTTCTTTCAAGTGTCGGGTAACCATGTTGATAAGGTCATTCCTTTGTTTACATGGTTTTCTTCGGGAGCATTTCAGGCCAGTTGGGCCATGAAAATAGATATGCTCTCTGCTGTCATGCTGGTCGTTATCAATACGGTTTCTACAATCGTTCACTTCTATTCAATCGGCTATATGAATGAAGATCCTCATCGGTCCCGCTTCTTTGCCTATCTTTCATTATTTACCTTTGCGATGCTTTGTCTGGTGACTGCTGATAATTTCATGCAGTTATTTTTTGGCTGGGAAGGCGTTGGCCTTGCCTCTTATCTCTTGATTGGGTTTTGGTTTAAGAAACCGTCAGCGAATGCTGCCGCGATTAAAGCCTTTGTTGTTAATCGGGTTGGAGATTTTGGTTTTGCCCTTGGTATTATGGGGATTTTCTGGGTTTTTCGCTCAGTTGAATTTGATACGGTTTTTTCTGTTATTGCGAATAATGGTGACGTCGTGCCCTTCGGAATGGAGCAAGGCGGGGCGATACAAACTCTGGTGTTACCGTTCTTTGGCGGAGAGTTTCACGCCTTAACGACCATTGCGATTTTATTATTCATTGGCGCCATGGGTAAGTCCGCGCAATTTTTACTGCACACATGGCTTCCTGATGCGATGGAAGGTCCAACGCCCGTTTCTGCTCTTATCCATGCTGCGACCATGGTGACGGCAGGTGTATTTTTGGTGTGTCGATGTTCAATAATTTTTGAATTTGCGCCGACTGCAACAGCACTCATCACTCTTGTTGGGGCCACAACAGCGCTTTTTGCAGCCTCCGTTGGGTTGCTTCAAGATGACATTAAAAAGGTTATTGCTTACTCGACCTGTTCTCAGCTCGGCTATATGTTTTTTGCCGCCGGGGTTGGCGCTTATGGTGCCGCGATGTTTCATCTTTTTACCCACGCCTTTTTTAAAGCGCTTCTTTTCCTTGGCGCCGGTGCCGTTATCCACGGGATGCATCATGAGCAAGATATCAAAAAAATGGGCGGCGTACGCCATTTAATGCCAATGACCCATATATTGATGATCATTGGTACCATAGCGATCACAGGTGTTGGTATCCCGTTTGTGACTATGTTTGGAGCGCCTTTGGGGACAGCAGGCTTCGTATCAAAAGACATTGTGATCGAGAGTGCTTTTGCCGCAGCAGAGGAGGGGGCACCGTTCGCTCTTTATGCTTTTGCCATGGGGCTTTTGGCGGCGGTGTTTACGGCCTTTTATTCATGGCGTTTGATATTCCTAACATTCTGGGGCAAATCTCGCGCTCCGGAAGAAGTGCGTACCCATTTTCATTCACCGCCAAATTGGATGATGTGGCCTCTAATGCCATTGGCCTTTGGGGCATTGATTGCCGGAATGTTGTTTTACGGCGATTTTGTTGGACCAAAAGCTGATGCGTTTTGGAACGGCGCTTTGTATGACGCAGAAAAACTTGAAGCACATAGTGCGTCTAATGGTTATGAAAAGTCCACAAGTCATGATACTGAAGATCACAATGCTGATCATGGGGCGAGTGTTACGGATGCAGGGCATGCCGGTAATGACCACGCCAGTGACCACGCAAAGGATACGCATGCAAGCGATGATCATGCGGGTGATGAGCATGGTGGCGCACATCATGCGCCGCCATGGGTTATTTTGGCGCCATTTTTTGCGATGCTGACCGGAACTTTCTGCGCTTATTTCCATTATATGCGCGGTGATCCGCTCAAACCTGGCCTATTGAAAGAGGGCGGCATGATTTATGGGTTCCTTAAAAACAAATGGTACTTTGATGAGTTTTACGACATCATTTTTGTTAAACCTGCGCATTGGCTAGGGCGACTTTTGTGGAAGGGGGGCGATGGCCGTATCATAGATGGGTTTGGCCCTAACGGAATAGCTGCGCTTGTCGGTAATGGCGCGCGCCGGATCGTTAAACTACAAACTGGATATATGTATCATTACGCATTTATCATGTTGATCGGTATCGCATTGTTGATCAGTTTTGCACTGTTTCAGGCGGGGGGACAGTAATGACACAGAGTTTTGCAACTGCTCCTTGGCTTAGTCTTGTTACTTTTGCTCCCCTTTTAGGGGCCTTATTCATCATGGTGCGCCACTTTTTGGCCCGCCGGGATGGAGATGGAAATATCCTGGAGAGTGAGCTTAAACAAATTGAAGATCGATCACGCTGGATTGCTCTGAGCTTCACGCTGATAACTTTTGTTTTATCGGTTGGCGTATTTCTTCTCTTTGATAAATCTGTTGCCGGCTATCAGTTTGTTGAACAGCAAGGGTGGCTTGGGAACGGGATCAATTACAAAATGGGTGTTGACGGGATTTCAATCCTGTTTGTTTTATTGACCACATTCATCATGCCGATTTGTATTATCGCATCCTGGAATTCGGTGACAAATCGTGTGACAGATTACATGATTGCATTTTTGGTCTTGGAAACCTTGATGCTGGGGGTTTTCTGTGCGCTAGATTTGATCTTGTTCTATCTGTTTTTTGAGGGATCATTGATCCCGATGTTTTTAATTATAGGGGTTTGGGGCGGTGCAAACCGTATCTATGCAGCCTTTAAGTTTTTTCTCTATACATTGCTCGGCTCTGTATTGATGCTAATCGCTGTTTTGTGGATGTATTCACAAGCGGGGACTACGGATATTCCAACATTGCAAGAATATGCTTTTTCTGCCGGTGCGCAAAAATGGTTATGGCTTGCTTTCTTTGCTTCATTTGCTGTGAAGATGCCGATGTGGCCCGTTCATACATGGTTGCCTGACGCGCACGTTGAGGCGCCTACGGCAGGTTCAGTCGTACTGGCCGCGATCTTGTTGAAAATGGGCGGCTATGGGTTCATTCGCTTTTCATTACCGATGTTCCCGATAGCATCGGTAGATTTTGCCCCGTTCGTTTTTGCACTATCGATCGTGGCTATCATCTATACATCTCTTGTGGCTTTGGCTCAGGAGGATATGAAAAAATTGATCGCTTATTCCTCTGTCGCACATATGGGTTTTGTGACCATGGGAATTTTTACCGGCACAAAACAGGGCATTGAGGGGGCGTTGTTTCAAATGATCTCTCATGGATTTATTTCCGGGGCCTTATTCTTATGCGTTGGTGTTGTTTATGATCGTATCCATACCCGCGAAATTAAAGCTTACGGAGGGCTGGTTAATCGGATGCCGCTTTATGCCTTTCTATTTATGTTCTTCACCATGGGGAATGTCGGGCTACCGGGAACGAGTGGTTTTATTGGCGAGTTTCTTTCTATGGCCGGTGCATTTCGCGTGAATTCCTGGGTCGCCTTCTTTGCCGCTTTTGGGGTTATTCTCTCAGCGGCTTATGCGCTTCGTCTGTACCGTGAAGTCATTTTTGGGAAACTGGATAAAAAAAATCTTATGGCGATTGAGGATGTCAATCAGCGGGAATTAATTATGCTGGGGGTCCTGCTTGCATTTGCACTTTACCTTGGCGTTTATCCAAAAGCCGCACTATCTGTTTTTGCCGCACCGGTGGATTATCTTATTATGAATTATAATGCTGCTAACGCAATTATTGGTGGAGGGCTTTAATGAGTATGATCGAAACCCTCTCAAATGCCAGTACTGAGCTTTTTTTGGTCATCAGTGCCATGGTACTCTTGGTCGTCGGTGTTTTTCTCGGCGATAAATTTTCACGCCAAATCAGTTATGCCAGCGTTGGAGTCTTGTTAGGGGCGATCTTGCTGGCTGCAATTGGGCCACAAGGGCAGGGCGTTAGCCTTTTCGATCAGGCCTTTAAAGTCGACGGATTAGCGTCATTCTCGAAGATTGTGATTTTTGCGGCAGCCGCAGTGACAATCTTAATGTCGGGACGGTTTTTAACGGGAGATCAGCTTGGGCGTTTTGAATATCCAATCCTGATCGTCTTGGCTGTGTTTGGGATGTCCTTAATGGTTTCCTCGACTGACTTAATTTCACTCTATATGGGCGTTGAAACTCAAAGTTTAGCCCTCTACATTCTTGCGGCCTTTAATCGGGACAGTCGCCGTTCCACAGAAGCGGGCTTAAAATATTTTGTTCTCGGAGCACTCTCTTCGTGTTTGCTCCTTTATGGCGCTTCTCTCGTCTATGGGTTTTCCGGCTCGACGCATTTTGCAAATATCGCAACAGCGGCGGTTTCAGGTGAGCCCAATGTTGGCTTAATCATTGGCCTTGTCTTTTTAATATCAGGCCTTGCTTTTAAAGTGTCTGCGGCGCCATTTCATATGTGGACACCAGATGTTTATGAAGGTGCGCCTACTCCCGTAACCGCGTTTTTTGCCGCTGCGCCTAAATTTGCTGCGATGGTTTTGTTTGCCCGTGTCTTGGTTAGTGGCTTTCCTGATATCCTCGACCAATGGCAACCTGTGATTGCTATGATTGCCGTTGCATCAATGTTTGTGGGTGCATTTTCTGCGATTACACAAAAAAATATTAAGCGTTTGATGGCCTATTCTTCAATTGGGCATATGGGTTATGCCTTGATTGGAATCGCTGCCATGGGTGTTGATGGTATGAGTGCGATGCTGGTTTACATGTCACTCTATGTGATTATGACCATTGGTACCTTTGCGGCGATAATGCATATGCGTCGTTCCGGGGGCATGACGGAGAGCATTGAAAATCTATCGGGTTTATGGAAATCCAATATGCCTCTGGCAATCATCATGACAATTTTGATGTTATCTCTTGCGGGAATACCGCCAACGGCTGGATTTTGGGGCAAATTATATGTCTTTTCAGCTGCGGTGAATAATGATCTTTTATGGCTTGCTATTGTTGGTGCAGTCACTTCTGTTATTTCAGCCTATTATTATCTCAATGTTATTCGCTTGATTTGGTTTGCTGATCCAGCGCCTGCATTTGAGCGCGATACGGGACCAGCTCTTGGGTTCACCGCTTTTGCAAGCGCTGCCTTGATGTTTCCATTACTGACGATTTTTATTGGCCCCATACGTGTGGCGGCGGAAAATGCTGCAAAGGTGTTATTTTAGGGCAGTTTAGTGATTACGTTCGATTCAAAGCTGCTCTAAGTTTCTAACTACAGTCATGTAAGCGCCGCGTGTACTATTGTAATCACCAGTTTCCACAGACACGCAAAATGCTTTATGCATTGTTGTGAATTTTAATAGTAAAGCCTTCACTTTTCTCCGGATATTGAAAATATGCGGTGAGCTGATCAAACTCTTTTTGGTTGACTTGATAGGCGTGTTGATTGCTGGCGTTGCGGATGCGCAATCTTTCCATACAAGTGTCATCTGAAGTTTCTAAAATATGGAGTATATGATCGCATCCACTTTTTTTAATGATTTCCATCATCCATGCTCGACGTTTTTTCGTATTAGCATGAAAATCAAGGATAACATTCATCTCGTTTGAAAGTAGGTCCGCGATATGGGGGGCAAGAGCTTTTTCAAGATGCGAAGTGCGAAGACGAAAGCTTTCCAATGACGTTATCTCATTTGGGTACAGCGTGGAAAGCCAGGTATCTTCGCTGATACACAATGTATTTTTATGCTGTAAAAGTCTTTGTGCTAGAGTGGATTTTCCCGAAGCGACTTTACCACAGAGTAAATGTAATAATGGCATAGCTTTACGTCTTCATCGCGACCCAACCTTCACGCGTCAACATCTCCATTGGTTGGAACTTCGCTTTATAATCCATTTTTGCGGAGTTTTTCACCCAATATCCGAGATAGACATATGGGAGAGAAAGTTCATGGGCAACCTTAATGTGATCAAGAACCATATATTGCCCCAAAGACCGATGCTGATCATCAGGATCAAAAAAGCTATAAACCATAGAGAGCCCATCGGTTAAACGGTCACTTAGGGCCGCAGCCACAAGGCGTTCATTCTGGTTTTTATCGCTCAACCAATATTCCACGATCATCGCATCTACGGCTGTTTCTTCAACCATCGCCGAATAATCGAGAACCGTCATTTCTGACATACCGCCATCCGCATGACGGGCATCGAGATAAGCCCTCAAGATTGAAAACTGATCACTTGTGGCTCGCGCAGGGCGAATACGTCTTATGAGATCTTGATTACGGTTTGTAATTCGACGGCGTGATTTTGATGAATGAAAATCATCCACTTTTACACGCACTGCAATACACGCATCGCACTGCTCGCACGCAGGGATATAAATAATATTTTGAGATCGGCGAAAACCCCGTTGCGTTAACCGTGAGTTTTGTAGGGCCGCTTTTTCACCGCCTAAAAACGAGAAGACTTTTCTCTCTTTGCGCCCTCGAAGATAAGGACATGGCGCTGGGGCGGTGATGTAGAACTCACCATCATCCTCCAATCCAAAGCGCTCTGTAATATCTTCTTTTCGCATAGTATACCTTTACCCTGAAAATCTTATCGTTCTATGATGGAGGATGCAAATTTCAGGCAAATATTAAAGTGATGCCCCTTACGAAGGCTGCTAGAAGAAACTTTCTTATCAAGCTCTATGATCTGATTTTTATTAACTATTGGTTAACCCTGAATGCAGGGAGGCAATTAGCCTATAATAAACCAGTGGCACGAAAATAAATTGGTGCAATCAACGTATACGCGATCCAGATAACAATAATGAGCGGGCCACCAACGCGAATAAAATCACTAAACCGATAATGTCCGGGGGTCATCACTAATAGATTGGTTTGGTAGGCGACGGGCGTTGCAAAAGAGCAGTTTGCGCCAAAAATAACCGTCAGGGCCAAAATAGTAGGGTCAATGCCCACAGAGTTGGCGGTGTTCACAGCGATGGGCATGAACAATACAGCGGTTGCATTGTTGGACAATACATTTGTTATGCTGGCACTAAAGATAAAAAAGGCAGATATCAATACGACTGGGCCAAAGCCTGAAGACATTTCAGCCAGCCCCTGACCAATTAAAGCGGCCCCGCCAGTTCTTTCTAAAGAGACCGCCATAGCCAATGCAGCGCCAATTAATAAATAAATGCGCCGATCTATTGCCCGTGCAGCCTGACGAACGTTCAATATACCGGATGCGACCATAGCAGTTGCACCAGTAATTGCTGCGATGGTAATTGAGAGTATACCAAACGTTACGGAGACAATCACACCAGCAAAAATGAGGCTCGCAATGCGTGCATTTTTAGGGTCAGGAAGATCTTTCATGCTGGTTTCAAGCATTAATATATCGCGCTCTGATCTCAAGGCCTGAATATCATGAATATCCCCAATGATGAGTAAAACATCACCAGCTTCCAATCGAATTGTATTCATTCGTGCTCGGATCATTCTTGAGCGACGCTCTACCCCTAAAATGATACAATTGGTTTGATAATGAAAACCAATTTGCGCGACCGTGCGCCCAATGAGGCGAGAACCTGGAGCGACAATTGCTTCGACCATTGTTAATTGCGAGGAGCGTTGGCTGGGAGCACCTTCAACCTCAATGGCGGTATCGGCCATCAACCCTTCAAGAATTTCCGGGTTAGTTTTGAGCAATTTCGTTAATGCCGAACGGGTTGCAGCGATGATGACCACATCATGGGGCTGGAATTTAAAGTCGTCGTAAGGGGGCAGTATTGCGACGTCCCGGCGTTGAACCATTCGCACTGTTACATCGGGTAGATCGGGAAATAAGCCAGATATGGCACCGCGCCCGACAAGGGGATGGGCGTGGGTGATTTCGAGTTGGGCAATAAAATGCTTCCCATCTGATTGAGTTTCATTCTCTTTGTCCTGGCTGGCTCTGTCGGGCAATAAATAGCGCCCAGCAAAAATGAGATAGATAATGCCAACGCCTGCCAGCATTAATCCGATCGGCGTGAGATCAAAAAAGCCAATCTCTTTTCCTGTGGTTGCGCGATATGACTCCGCAGCCAAAAGATTGGTTGAAGAGCCAATAATTGTTGTCATGCCGCCAAAAATTGAGAGAAATGATAAGGGCATCATTAGTTTTGAAGTTGCTATTTTTCGCTCTTTTGCAATCGCAGCAATGATGGGGATAAACATCACCACGACCGGCGTATTATTTAAGAATGCGCTGACGATCATGACGATCAGAAAAATAAGCATCGTCATAATGAGGGGGTGTTTTTCATGAATGCGTAGGATGTATTCTGTCGGCTGGACCATCGCTCCCGATTGGAACATGCCTTGGCCGACAATTAACAAGCCTAAAATTGCAAACAGGGCCGGGCTGGCAAAACCAGCGAGCAAGACAGAGATATCTAGGCCTTTTCCGCCGCCCAGATTGCCAGTAACAAAATCATCGAGTGGGAGAGGGGAAAAATGAAAAATTAATAAAAGTGCAATGATGGCAGATGCAGAAACTATCTCCAGTGAAAAGCGATCCAGAGTATAGAATACAATGGTTACGGCGATGACCGCAAAAGTGGCCCACATTTGCCATGGAGCATTCGCTAATATCTGTTCCATAGGAGTGCACTATAGTCCCATTAACTCAATTAAGAAGCTGCATAAATGACTCGTGAGTAATATGTGAGCCCTGTAAACAGCTGATTGGCTTTACTTTTCACTGATTGCAATGTACCCGACAAGCCTGAAAATGCACTCTATTTTGTCAATTTGCGGGTTTGCTAGAAGAAATTAGGCTTTGTTGGCTTATTTTCACTCTAATTTGCTATATTTGTATAGTAGCCCCAAATTTTACAAGGCCTAAGCCCACTTATGACCAATACTGAATTTGATAAACACCGGCCTCTAAAAGATGCTTTAGGGAGATTTGCCACTGGGATTGCAATTGCAAGCTGTTGGGCGGACCAACAACAAGAAGTGCCAATCGCAATCACGATTAATTCCTTCACCTCTGTTTCGCTCGAGCCGCCATTGGTTCTTTGGTGCTTAGAAAAACGAGCCTCAACATTTGATGTTTTTAAGGCGGCTAGCCATTATGGTATTTCTATTCTTAATGGGGATCAGGAAGAAATTTCTAATCGATTTGCAGGCTATAACCCGGAACCTCTTACGCAAGAGGAAAGGCGCACACCCTCTGTCCAAAGCAGATCAGACCAGGGCAGCTCAATCCAAAGCCAAGCAAATCAAAGCCAATCTGCGCCCCTCTTGAAAACTTGTCTGGCCGCACTCAATTGCGAAGTCATTGAGCGTATTGATGCCGGGGATCATATCATTTTGCTGGGTAGCGTTGTGTCGTATCACTCTGTCCCGGGTGAGCCTTTGATCTACTTTGCTCGCCAATATATGCGGGGCCCCCATAGTGATGGGCCAAAAGCTGAGTAAAGTCCTAAAATTTATACGGATAGAGAAAAATCTTCAGGAGTTTTTGAAATGGTCGGGCAAGTTGCATTCTTAGGTCTTGGTGTCATGGGGTACCCTATGGCGGGACATTTGAACAAGGCTGGCTATTCAGTGACCGTTTATAATCGCACCACTGAAAAGGCAAAACAATGGGTCATGGAATATGGAGGACGCTACAAGGAGCAGGCGCGTGACGCCGCCCAAGGTGCGGACGTTATATTTGCCTGCCTTGGCGATGATCCCGATGTGGTTGCAATTACTGAAGAAGTGTTCCCGGTCATGAAAGCTGGCGCTATTTTTGTTGATCACACAACAGCATCACCGGAACTGGCAAGAGCCTTAGACGAAAAAGCCTCTCAAAAGGGCTGTGGGTTTATTGATGCGCCGGTCTCTGGCGGTGAGGCTGGTGCGGTGAATGGTAAGTTGGCTATTATGTGCGGGGGATCCGAAGATAATTTAGATCGAGCCAATAATTTGATGCAATCATATGCTTCCCGAATTATCCATGTTGGGCCTTCAGGTCATGGTCAATTGTGTAAGTGCGTTAATCAGATCTGTATTGTTGGGGTTTTGCAAGGGCTGAGTGAGGGGGTACATTTTGCTGAACAGTCCGGCCTTGATATTAAAAAAGTGTTGTCGGCGATATCTGGAGGCGCGGCGCAAAGCTGGCAAATGGAAAACCGAACGCTGACCATGGCAAAAGATGAGTTTGAATTTGGGTTTGCTGTAGATTGGATGCGCAAAGATCTTCGTATTGCCTTGTCAGAAGCGCGCAAAAATGAATCACGCCTTCCTTTAACGGCGATGATCGATCAATACTATGCAGACGTGCAAGCCATGGGCGGGGGAAGATGGGATACATCTAGCCTCCTACGCAGATTTAAATCCAATCCATAATATAAATTGATCAGTCTGCAGGTGAAAAATTCACGAATCTTTCTTGGCATTTGCTCTTAACCGATCCAGCATTGACTCCGGAACGTTTGTGCTTTCACGAGTTGTTAAAGCCTCAGTATCATTGATTGTGTTCTCTTGGTGAGGTGCTTTTAACGTTTTTGCAACCTGCTGAGAGGGAGTATTAGCTTTCGGTCTGGGCTCAGGGAACGCGGACTCTATTTTCTGGCTGGTCAGTTTTTTGCTCACGGTCATATTTTTCGCATTTGCTTCTTCTGACTCTTTTTCTTTGGCTAAAACGATAGATTGGCCGACCCATTGCTCTCTTTGAACTCTGCCAGGAAAATCAATACGGTCATCAATCCAGGCAATTTCCTGCTCTGTCCATTCTGCGATTTGCTTGAAGTAATAAATTCCAGTTGAATTTAATGTCCGCTCAAGAGTTGGGCCTATGCCCTTAACGCGTTTCAAATCATCAGGCGGCCCTTGCATCGGCGCAGAATATAAGCCCGGCGCTTTTGCCTGAATTATTGATTTTTGCTCCGTATAGCGAGTTTCTCTTTGTCGATTCGACGGCGCAACTGTATCTTCTACTGCCGTTTGTTTGTGCGCAATATCATTTTCCGTTAGGTTTGGAAGGTCACTGAGATGGTCTATCCTTTGCGCTCGTGGAGCCTGATTGTCTGGAGGCGTTTCATATATCCGTTTGCGTTCATATATTTGTGGCCGAATATACTCATTTTCAGACTCGGCTTCCGGCTGATACTGTGAATCAGTTATGCTGGATTGCTGGTTATCTTGTGTTTCATAAACGCGAGTGGACTCATATTCATCATCATAAGCGGGTTTTGGCTTTAGCCAAAAACCTGACATGATGCCCAACAAATAGGCTGCGAATAACAATACCCACATTTGTAATATTAACCAAAACATGTGAACACCCCTAATTCCTCTTTATATCAAGTATAATATTGATGCGGTCATTGTTAGAACGGCCCGCTAGTGTTGAATTGTCGGCAATAGGTCTAGATGCCCCATATCCGATTTCTTTTATTATTGTCGGCTTTACACCGCGACTGATTAAAAAATTTCGCACCATTTTCGCTCTTTTTTGACTCAGTAAAAGATTGGCTGCGGTGCTTGCTGTATCTGCGGTATGAGCTTCAACAGTAAATGTATATTGTTCGCATGATAATAATGTGTGGGCTAATGCAGCTAGGGTTGGGCGTGATATTGGTAGTACACTATCGCTGCCAGACCCAAATCTAATCGATTGGTGGTTAGAGAGTAAAGCCAAGCTGTTTACGCAGTCTCGAGCGTATCGTTGAGTTGCTGTTTCCCGGCCCCGACTAGGTTTCGTATAGAGCTTACTACCAATAACAGCGATTCCAGCGTTGCTTACTGCTGAGTTTTGTTCATTGATAGTTCTGGTCGGTATTGAAGGAAGGTTTTCTTGGCGTGCTTTATTTGAATTTTCAATGATTGACCTTGAATTATTCTCATCACCAATCAATTCTGGAATATTTTTTTCCTCGTCAAAGCTAATGTTATCGCTAATTCCACGCGCGCGAATACTATTTTGATTGTTGCTGCTAGAGAGAGTGTCTTTTATTTCGCCAACGGAGTCGCTCACAAGTGGCTCAGGAGCTGCAGGTAAACCTTTTTCGGTTTCAATATCCATCTTCTTAGGGATGGGCGATTTTTTTATGGTTTTGGACGGTGCAGGGATATTAATCACGCCTCTGGGGTTTTCCGTAATATCGATAGACGCATTGCCGTTGCTTTGATTGATCTCACTTGGAAAACTACTATTTGTTTGATCAATAGCACTATCGTTATTTGTATCATCTTGACGCTGATTTTTTTCAAAGGACAAAGTGTCTAAGTCATCTTCCAAATCAAACTCGTTTTCAGTAGAGGAATTGTCTACTTCTAAAGGATCTGAGGTTTCTCCCGTTCCTTTGATCATGAGTAAGACTGGTTTTCCATTTAAATTGATTTCTCCTGATACGGTGTAGGGTGCAGGAATTTGCTGTGCACGAACGATTGCAAGTTCCGCCTGTTCTTGGCTCGTCGTGTTGCCATTTAAATTAATTTCAAGGTCTTCTATAATGACTTGTCCTTCGTCGAGAGATGAAAGGCTCAACAAGCTGGTTTTTATGGCTTCGATCCATTGTTCATTAGGGACGCCAAGGGCAATACGTGTATTGTCAAAAAATTCTGGCTCGGGAAAAAGTTGTGAAACATAATTGTTTAACTCAATCTGGGCTAATGCAGATGGAATAGCTTCTGATACCCGAATATATCCGCCTTGATAATCAACACTAAAGCGGTAGGGACTTTCTGTGGGGAAAGGACTGGCAATATTTATGTTATCGGCTAAAGCAACAGTCACGCCGCCAAAGATAGGTCCCTCCGCACCCGATGCTCTGCGAATAGAAATGATGGCTCTGTTACGGGCTTCTTCTGATGGGGCTTCGCCGACAACTATGGCGCGTTGACCATCCATTGACACTTCCGCCCATCCTGATTGACCAGATTTTGCTAGTGCATTATTTGCAATCGTATCCAGATTGTTTGTGACGCTTTTTATTGAGCCGGGCAAGCTGTGATAAAGGCCGATCCATCCAAATAGAGCGAACACAATAAAACAAATGATCCATTTTGCCAGCTGCGACATGCGCTGAGACCTCAATTACTCATACCAAAACACAGGGAATGAATCCCCTGTTTCATGCTGTATGATAGCTGATGAAATCAATCGAGCACAGTAAAATTATGAACAAAATCTTAAAAGAAGTGTACCAATATGAGAATAATCATGTGTAGCGGGTATCGCTTGCAAGCAATAATCTCATTTAGGGAAATCAAAAACCCTTAAATTGGTGTTTCTCATGTTCAAAATCAATTTTTGAACTGCTTAATTTTTAAACAATACTTGTGCATATGAGATTGTGAATATGGTGATCATATTCAGGAATTTGGTCTTGTATGGGTTTTTTTTTGTCAAACCTGACGTCAGGGTGTCCTGCTAGATAAAGCTTACAAGGACGTATTTCTTCTAATAAGGCGACGACGTCGTCAGGTTTTATCTTTGTACGCTCAATGACTAGCGGATGTGCTTCAAAGGATATGGTGAAGTCTTCGGCTTGCTCCAAAAATGTTTTAGCCCCTTCAATCACATCATATTCTGCCCCTTCCACATCAACTTTAATCACTACGGATTTTCCTGTTGGGGGTATAAGTGATGAGATTGTACTCATTTCAACAGGGCCATCTGCTGACTCCTGAAAAAAGCAAGCATGGTCACTAGGATCATTTTCCGGTGAAACCATCTGCCCGCGTGCATTGCGGTTGCCCACTGCGGAAGAGAAGACTTGATGGTTAACACCGTGGTTTTCTAGCATCGCTTTTAAATAAGGCCGGGCGATATCGTTAGGTTCAAAGGCGTAAATATTCGATAATCCGTGAATATAACGCAGCATTTGCGCCGCAACCATTCCAATATCAGCCCCGGCATCAACATAACAAATCGGGTGTTTTGTTTTTCTATTATTCAGTATGCGTGCAATATCTTCTACAATAAAAGCTTCGTATTTTTCGAAAATTTCGTAGGGTTTGCTAGACTCAGGGCGACCGATCGGCGCAAACAAGGTGACTGGTTTCAGATCGTGATTGGCAGGGGGGAGGGTGAAGGCAACAATTTGGTCTTTTAGTATCGTATTTTGTAATAATTTTAAAAACTTCCAAGAACCCTTAAAATTATGATTGATGCCGGCATGCGCAATCTTAAACAAAAATGGCGGTTTTTGCCTGATATTTTTCTCGAAAATCATATTGGGTTTTGGCATTGGAGTTTATGTCCGCTCAATGGTCGTATGTGTTATGGCTTAGTTAAATACAGTCCGCGATTATTATGGTGTTTTAGGCGTGGTGGCAATTTTTGTTATCAAGTCTTGTGACAATGCGTATTTTCATGGGTTGGTCTCAGGGGTGCCCTAATGGCCTTACTGTCGCAGACTGTCGCAGATGTTACAAGATTCCCGTTTATAACATGAATCAATTAAGGTAGAGTGAAAGCTGGAGACTAGGTGGTGCTTGTTTTGTTCTGGTCTTTTTTTGATTGATTGCTAGCCAGTAGGGAACTCAAAGATATGTTAAAACAGAAGATTTGGGAATGTGTGTCGCGCCATGCCTGTGTAGGTCTAATACTGGTCGCTAGCCCCATTTTATTAACAAATGCACGGGCGCAAGAGGCGGTAGAGCAAGCATCTGAAACGTCCGCAGAACAATCATTAGCTGGAGAAAAGGAACCGACTCCCTCTGATCCTTCCGTTACGACATCAGACGAGAGTGATGAGGTCGCAGACGCTGAAAAGGATTTTAGCAAGTTTACCCAATATGCCGAAACGAGCAGTGTGGAAGTGAATTACGAGGATTACGTACGCTTCATGAATAGTTACTCTATCGTGCACAAAACCAGAGTTAAACTCAATTATGAACTCATTCGGACAGTGGGCGCGCGCTCTCTAATTTTACATTTGCAGTATTTGAAATCGATCCCGGTATCGCAATTATCACGTAATGACCAATTGGCGTATTGGCTTAATTTACGTAATCTGCTTGTTGTGTTTGCGGTGGCGGTCGAAAACTCAAATGATATCGCTGAAAAACGGGGGACTTTTGAAAACCCCGGTGAAATTTGGACCAAGAATATGATTGAAATTGATGGGGTGGATCTCTCTATCAATGACATTGAGAAGAATATTATCTTGGCGAACTGGAAAGACCCAAATGTTATTTACGGGCTTTATCAAGGCGTTCTAGGGGGGCCTCCTCTCTATAAACCAGGATTTAGAGGTAATAATGTTCGCGATATTCTCCCGCGCTTGGGAAGACGTTATTTGAACGGTAAGAAAACCGTTTTGATAAAGTCAGATACCGCAAACATTCCTGAAGTTTATGGGTGGTATGAGACTGGATTATTCAAAGGCGAACAAGCAAAATTGATCAAGCATGTCCGGCGTTTATCTAAAGAAAAATTATTGAAAAAAATGGAATCCGTCAAAAATGTAGCCTATTACGATATGAGCTATGGTATTGATAATATTGGAAAAATAAAAAGCAAAAAAGCTCCGCGACAGGTTTCTGCGCCAAGACCACAACCCACGCAACGTCAAAGGCAAGGTGGCAGACCTAGATCCGGATCGTAATCTGTCAAAAATATTTGTTAAATCAGCCTAAAGCGCTTTCACTCAAATTGAGCCGCCGAGGTGCTTTGAGGCTTTTTTTCGCATTTATTGCAGTTCAACCGGTTCCCAAAGACACGCAAAATCTTTTGCGCATTAGCTGAACACAATGGCGTTTATGCTATTAATCGTCGCGGTGAACTTTTTCACTGCGCTCGTGACGCTCTTGTGCTTCAAGAGAAAGTGTCGCGATCGGGCGTGCTTCAAGACGCCTTAGGCTAATCGGGTCGCCTGTTTCTTCACAATAGCCATATTCACCATTATCAATTCGACGAAGCGCGGAGTCGATTTTTGAAATAAGTTTTCTCTGCCGATCGCGTGTACGCAATTCAAGGGCTTTATCAGTCTCGCTCGAAGCTCGATCAGCGATATCGGGTAACGCATTTGTATCTTCAGCAAGGTTATCAAGAGTGCTGCGACTATCGCGCATGATTTCGGTTTTCCAATCAAGTAATTTTTTTCGAAAATACTCAACTTGTCTCTCGTTCATGAATTCTTCATCGTTGGAGGGACGGTACTTATCTACATCTGATGCTGACATGCTTGTTTTATACTCCTAAATTCAGCCCCCGAATCGCCAGGAATAAATTCTGAAACGGCTAAGCTAAAAAGTTTGATCTCAACGTCGTTACAGTCTGTTCTATAGGGAACAAAGCTCGGATGATTTTCTCGAAGCTGACCTTTAGCCGATTCATATTACAAAATCATTATTATACACACCATTGCTATAGCAAAATCGTATATGGTAGCTCAAGCGAATAAGCGCATTATCCCACATTCGCGAAAACTGATGGTTTATTGCTCGAGTTTGGCTAACTCGACGCGTGCCCTGAGTATAATTTGTGCTTGTAACTCAAGAATTGTTTCCGAACAATTGTCGCCCATTGACGAATTTTGATGCGTTATGTGAGTTTCTAATTGACGGGCAACCGCCTTCAATGAGGTTTTTGTTAACTTTCCCGATAATATCTCACATTGCAGATCTTCTAAAAGGGAGAGTGTATTTTCGGACCAATCTAAAGGGGCAGCACCCGGTTGATGAGTGGTCTTTCCACCCTGCTCTTGCAGCGCAATTAAGGCGCCCAAAGTGTTTGGCGGTGTTAACTCTCCGGTTTCAGTGAGCATCCCACTTTGTTCTAAATTCTTTCCAGCACCAACATGAAATTTTTTCGACGTTGGTGCTGACGGTTTGCTCCTGGAAGGTTGCAAAGGTTGTTGTGATCTTGAAACCCTAACCATGAAGTTACTTTCAAAAAAAGAGATTTTGCATCTGTAAATAAAAGACGTGGTGTGGGGACTATAGCCAGATTAAGCATAAATTTTGGTTAAGTAGGCAAAAAGTTCCCGGCAGGTTTTGCTCTGATATCAATAGTGAGTACAAATCACACTGCGTTCTTTAGTCGAGGAAATTCCATAACATATTGTTATATAATGATTATTATGACGCTCTTGCAGCTAAGGCAAGATGGCACAACCCTCGCAATCCGTTAGGGAGTTATATTCATCTTTTGATTGGCCCCCATGCTTTTAACTCGTTCTCTATCTCTCTTTTTTTCTTTCCTGATGGTTATCGTGGTGACAGCCGGAATGACTGTTATATGCCAAACACCATTTTCCAGTGCTTATGCTCAATCGAGAATTAAAGACCTGGCCGATGTGGAGGGGGTTCGGGAAAATATGCTCGTTGGTTATGGGCTTGTAGTAGGTCTGCCGGGCACAGGTGATCGTATTCGTAATACTCCTTTTACCAGAGAGAGCCTTGTTTCCATGTTAGAGCGCATGGGCGTGAATATTCGTTCTGAATTTTTGGATACAGATAATATAGCCGCGGTTATGGTAACAGCGAATTTACCGGCCTTTGCAACGAATGGGGCAAAATTAGATATTTCCGTGAGTGCCCTAGGGGATGCTGAATCTCTGCGTGGTGGTACTTTGCTCGTGACCCCGCTCTATGGCGCGGATAATGAGGTGTATGCCGTCGCTCAAGGCCCTGTGGCTGTCAGTGGATTTTCCGCTCGCGGGCAAGCGGCCTCGATCACTGAAGGGGTTCCAACCAATGGGCGGATTGCGAATGGCGCCGTTGTTGAACGCGAGCTGACTTATGATCTTGCTGGCCAAGAACAATTGCGTCTTGCGCTCAGAAATCCTGATTTTACGACAGCAGATAGAATGGCCACTGCAATTAATAGCCAAATTGGAGAGGGAACGGCTCAGGTTACAGATCCTGGGACATTGGTGATCCGTAGGCCCGCGCAATTTGCGGGCAATATGATTGCTCTTCTAAGTCAAATTGAGGGCTTGCCGGTTTCTCCCGATTTAACCGCAAAAGTGATTATTGATGAAGCGTCAGGGGTTGTTGTGATCAGTGAAGATGTACGTCTTTCGACTGTAGCGATAGCACAAGGTAGCCTTGCTATTTCCGTAAGTGAGACGCCGCAGGTTAGTCAACCCTTGGCCTCGTTTTCTGACGCGGGTGAAACTGTGGTTGTTCCTCGTACGGATATAGAAATTTCAGAACCGGATGGAAATTTAAAAATTGTCGATGGTTCTGTGCGTTTAAGGGATTTAGTCGATGGTCTAAACGCCCTGGGTGTAGGGCCTCGCGATATGATTTCTATTTTGGAATCGATTAAAGCAGCAGGTGCTTTGCAAGCGGATATAGAGGTTCGATAATGACAAATATTTCCGCACCGCTATTTACAAACCCCTCTCTTATACAAAATACAACCAGCGAAAATTTAAATCCGTTAAATCACGCTATAGATCAAGAAACAACACAGCGGATTGAAAATACGGCTAAAGAATTTGAAGCGCTTGTGCTTTCTCAATTACTGGCGCCAATTTTTGCGACAGTTAAACAATCTGAGCTTACCGGTGGCGGCGCTCATACAGAAAGTTTTCAAGCTTTACTCACGGAAGAATATGCAAAGTCGATATCTGATCGCGGTGGCCTTGGTATCGCAGATCAAGTCAAAGATAGCATGTTAAAACTACAGGCAGCGCTAGGCTAAAATTATAGCCTTAAAAAATCACATCTACTCAATAGGTCATATTATGAATAACAAAGCATCAGAAACGCAATTGCACACGAGCTGTTCTTTTGACGAGAACCGTGTTCAACATCTTATTGAACTGACGCGTGCGCTTGCCGATATTTTTGACCAAGAAAATACGCTGTTAAGCACAAGTCGGGCTAGCCAAATTGGCCCCTTACAAACAGAAAAGGCAAAACTTGCTAATGCTTATGCGAGTGCCATCAAAGAGGTGGCGAATAACCGTCTTTGGGCTGAGGGCGCCAATAAGGATTTATTACAATCTTTGCGTGAAGCCACCGATCATTTTAACACGATGGCCGCACACCAAAGTACGCTTTTGGAAGGGGCGCATAAAGCAACATCTGGTGTCATCTCTGCAATTGCTCATGAAGCTCGTAAGACTGATAGTAGCAATCAGCCTATTTTAAATAATTATAATAAAACCGGCATACAAAGGGGTTCGGCAAAACCGATTGTTGTGACCATGAATGAGTGCGCGTAATTTAGTTTTTTAGCAGCGCACTAATCTCCTCGGTCATAAATCTTACATTTTTGGAGTTATAAATCGCAGCATCGTTCAATAAAGAAATTTCTCCTAACAAATCCCTTGTATTTGATAGATTGAGGTTATTTCTAGCGCTGAGCGGCGCAATCTTTAATGGTGTTTGTTTTGCAGCTTTGCTATCAATTGGAAAAGATACTGAAGTTGCACTCGATTGTGAGGATACATAATAATCCATATCACTGATGAATAATGCAATTTGTCTTTGTAACTGTTCTTTTCCGGCCCCACCTCTTACGATACAAAACCGAAAAAAGGCGATCAAGTTTTGGTCCGGTAGATTGACGGTCTTGGTGATTACCGCGCTGATATTGAATTGATTGAGATCGTCATAAGAAACGCCGCTATTGTTCATAGCGGTTCTCAGTACCATTATCGAGCATCCATTGCTGAGTGCTTCATCTTCACAATCTAGAAAATCAATATAAAATCGTCCGCCATCAGAAGTTTGCGACAGTACCGCTTTGCGCGTTCCATTGCCTGCGTCTATCATCTGTGTACTGAGGCCGAGGTCAGTTAAAACCGCAATAACTTTTTGCGCTGAAATTGAATTATAAAATTCCTCTGCCTTAGGCGTTGGCGTTGGTTTTATCTGTGCCGCCAGCGCTGTGGGTATAAATTTTTCTTGGACTGAGGTCACAAGTCCGAATGCTATTGCAAAGGAGAATATAAAAAAAATGTGACGCTTAAAACAGTAATTTTGCCTTAACATACTCTAACCTTGCAATAATAGTGCGCGATAAGCTTTATCTAAAAATTCACAAAACTTAGTGCTTAGCTTCCAAACTTTAATCAATCCAGTGTATCAGCCAAAATATAAAAAGCGAATTTTATCTGGAATTTGCGGTTGTTTTGTTCTTTTCTCTTTTGTCTGAGTGTAGAATGCATTTACAGCTTTGACACTCGATAGATTTATTTATCCTCATAATTTCAAAGTGTTATATAGTATTTTGCGGTGGTGATGAAAATCCCATACCTTTGATCAGAAAGATTGGCTGGTAGATTCAGCAATAGTGGCTTGTCACAATCACGACATAAGTTTGACGTCACCTGTTCAAAATCGAGTTTTACGCTTAATATGATAGGCGGTAGGAATATGGGACGAAACGAGGTTCAGTTTGGTGTTAAGCCACTGAGTTTAATTTGATGAAAACATCACAAAATGGCATCAATTTAATCAAACGCTTTGAAGGGCTTGAGCTTGAGTCCTATCAAGATATTGCGGGGATTTGGACAATTGGATATGGCCATACTGGGCGTGAAGTTGGCCCGGATCAGCATATTTCAGAAAATGAAGCGGAGGCTTTGTTACGCCATGATTTAATCAGCCGAGAAAAGGCCGTTTCTCGGCTCACCCGTGTTGCCCTTAATCAATTTGAATTCGATGCATTGGTTAGCTTTGTATATAATGTCGGGGTAGGGGCCTATGAACGTTCAACGGCGCGCAAGCGATTGAATAAAGGTGATCGTGAAGGGGCGGCGGATGCTTTAACATGGTTTAATAAGGCTACGGTTAATGGTGTTTTGCGTCCCGTTACCGGTTTAACGCGGCGCCGCGCGGCAGAACGATCATTATTTTTAACGCCGACGGGGCAAATTTCATCACGTCCAGAAAATGTCGACGATAGTACGCGGGTTACCCCCATTGAAGATGCACCTCGTAGAGGCGCCCTAACGGATAGTCGTACGATACAAGGAGCAACTGTTGCTGGCGCATCAGGTGTTGCGGCCTCAAATATGGGGAAAGATGCGTCGGAAGAACTCGATCAAATGGAAACCAATATTGAGAATGGGACATCGTTGACAGAAAAAACTGACAACCCCATCGAGCCCGTTGATGATTTTGTTACTACTGATGAGGGGGATGATGGCACGAATGCAAATATCCCCCCCTTGGCTGGTGATGAAAATAGCGATACGAATAGTGCTGATCATTCCGATAATAATTCCACGGCCAATAATTCTCCTGACACATCCACAACACCCATTGATAATGGGGAAATGCCTGCAGACGAGGAGCTAGGTAGCGTGGTCGAGGTTCCTGCACCGCCGTCGCGGCACGAACGTCATGAAACTGATGCACAAATTCAATTTGCGTTGATGGTTGTCACTTTCTTAGCTATACTCTATATCATCTTTGCACGAATTGATGATTGGCTGAAGTTTCGACGCTAAAACCCTGGTGGACGTGCGTTGGCCACATTAAGGGCTTGTTCAAGCGCTACGCCAAGGTTAATCAGTTTGCCTTCTTGATATAAGTCCCCCCAAAGGCTTATGCCGCGCGGTACTTTTGCCGTTGGGCCCACTTGCCCATCAGCATCATTGCCAAACACATCTCTGCTGGGAAGTTGGGCAAACCCGGCGCGTATTGCCAATTGCGGATGTCCAGTACAATTTGTTGCTAATAATGTATCGGCTGAATAATGAGGGCCAATTAAAGCATCATACCCTTCAAAAGCCTCTCCCATTTTCACCATAAGCTCTCTTCTCAAACGGTCCATTTGGACATAATCAACAGCGGAGATAAACCGCGCTTGGCGCCAGCTATTGGGCCATGCTTCCCGATCTTGCCATGTTAGTTCATCATCACGATCGGATAGGGTTAGTTGTGAAAAGGCAGCTGCAGATTCTACCAGAACGATTTGTACTAATGTCTCAAAATCAATTTCGGGAAACTTAAAAGGCACCATCTTAACGCCCAGCCCGCGCATCGCTTCAAGAGCGGCCCGATCAGCATCATCTCCTGCTTCAAACCACTCCGGGACATAACCAACTTTCATCCCCTCAACTTTTGTGCTGCCATCAAAAGTAAATCCGAACCGTGTTGTAGATGGATCATTCCGACCAACACCATTGATTTCGGATAGTACAAGGGCATGATCTTCTACATTTCGGCAAATCGGGCCCACCTTATCGAGAGACCAGCATAGCGCCATAAAACCGGCCCTGGAAACTCGGCCAAAAGTAGGCCTTAATCCAGTTGTGCCGCAGCGTTCAGAGGGGGAAATGATTGACCCTAATGTTTCTGTACCAATTGAAAAGGCACATAAACCTGCAGCGGTTGCACTTGCAGACCCTGCACTAGAACCGGAAGACCCTTCTTCAAGGTTCCAAGGGTTGCGTGTTTTTCCGCCAAACCATTGGTCACCATACGCTAAAGCACCGCAGGTGGTTTTCCCCAACATCACAGCACCGGCGCGCTTGAGGCGGCGCACAACATCAGCATCCGATGAAGCGATACGGTCTTTATGGGTTGCCGCCCCCCATGTTGTTCGCCCCCCTTCGACATCAGCTAAATCTTTCAAACCATATGGGATACCCTGCAAAGGGCCTCGATCTTTCCCCTCTTTAAAAAGCTGATCTGCCTTTGCGGCCTGGTCACGAGCGATCTGCGGTGTCACAGTCACAAAACATTCTAAAGTGTCGGCATATTTTTCAATGCGGCTGAGGTAGATTTGCGTTAATCGCTCGCTTGAGATCATGCCAGCTCGCAGCCATCTTCCTTGATCGGCAACAGATGCAAAGGCAATATCCGTTTCATCAGAAGGCAAGGGGAGAGTTTGAGCTGTTTTTTGGATCAGTAAATTTCTTTGAGAACCGTAGGAGCGACCAGGCACTCTGGGATCAAACACCAAAGCAGGGGCCAATTCGTTCGGCATATCCATGGCCTGTAGACGAGCAAGAGATTCAAGGCCTTGTTCTAGGCCCTCAAGCATCATTTGGCGCTCATTAGGCGTATATGAAATCCCTTGTAATTTTTCAGCCTCTGCGACCGTGCGCGCTGAAATTTCATTACTGACCGGTGCTTCGCCTCCTGATGAACTTGATTGCGGGGCGGTGCATCCAGAAACAAGCCCTGTACCAGCGGCCAGTCCCGTTAATGCCGCTCCTTTTAGCAGGTTTCTGCGATTTGTTTTACTATGTGGATCTATCTTGGATTCAGTTTTCTGTATGCTCATAGTAAACTCCCCTTTTGGTATTGGATAATCTATAAGTGTTGATGACTTTTGCGCAAAGAGCAAGGGGGGATAAAAGCACGCCGACAGCAAAGCTTTAGTTAGATTTTAAGGAAAACCGTATCACTTTAAACTCTTTTGCGTTCACCCAAGCCATGATAGTATCTTTATGAACTTTTCTCTTGAACCAACAGGCGATTAAGAATGACGAATAATTATGGATTTGGCGGAGATGAGGTCCGCGAAGAGTCGAGTTGGCGCTATCTGATTGGAATTTTTCTAGCGACACTCGTGCTGTGCGCACTTTTGCTCTATTATTATGTTGGTCCTAGTGTGGACGATATTAATGGTACAGTCCCCAGTCCAACCGTCAGTCAGGAAAAGATTAGATTGTCGGTGAATGGGAATTCGTTTGTGGTGGCCTCTCATTATACAATCTATCCACGCGAGAGAAGAGGGGGCGCGCAAGAATCATTAAGCCTTTACGCCCTATGGCCAAACATGTCTGGTTATGGACCGGCATCGAAAATAGAATTCCTTGATAACGAGCCTGACTCAAGGCGCATCGATATTATTATCTCGCCAAGAACAACGAATTTTACGGAGATTGACCGCGTTGAAAACTTGTATCTCCCACACACCATCGATCAAAGGGGGGCGCGTACCCCGTATCGTTTAACGCGTTACGCATTTCGAGAGCGGCGCGATAATGTTCCTACTAATGGTTACGCTGATACAACTTTGTTTATAGGTCAGGCTACGGATAATAGTTCTATTGCACTATTTTGTTACAATGAAATTGCGACAATCCCGAGCCCGGAATGCTGGCGCGAATATGAATTAAATGATGATCTTTCTGTAATCTATCGCTTCAAGCGACCCTATCTGGCAGAATGGCGCGAAATCGATGAGCGCGTGCGCGAATTTGTACTGAGTATGTATCAAGGCCCTGACGCATAGGGCTAATTAGCCCCATGAAGACGTCCGATGGAGACCAATTGATCAATTGATAGCGGTAAATTTTTGTTTTAACGCAATCTTTGCAGCTCATGTAGCTGTCGGTTGAGCATCTGGAATTGCGCCTAACAAAACCCTCAAACATTTTGCGTGTCTGTGGGAACAGGTTGAACGGCAATAAATACGAAAAAAGAAAGACTTAAAGACCTCGGCGATTCAATTTGAAGTGGAGGTGCTTTAGGCATAAATGAAACATGCTCACTTTTGGATCGTCAGTCCAGCCAGTTATGGAGCGTTTCATTCTTTTATAGCGCTCATGCGCGTTTCTTGTCGGTCCGCGCTGTCGTGCAATTTAGCGTAGCGGGGATCTATTTTGATTTTTCGTCATAAAGGATGACGCCGAACCATTTTGATTAGACGCCGCTATAGTGCCAACGGGGCGAATAGAGGTGTCTCTGTTGTTTTGAGGCACACCATTATTGGAAAACGCAGAGTCAGTGTCATCATTAAGAGACGATGACGGGACTGGCCGCGGTGCAGCTTTGTTCGGGCCACCCGATACGGGGCGATCAAAGGCTTTGCTTGCGTCATCGGCTAGTGGGTCTTCTGAATGGCGACAATTGCCGTCAAAGTGGGCACCGGGTTCGACCGATAGTGAGGTATGCATGATATCACCTTCTATGTGCGCTGTTGCTGCTAATGCAACATTGCGCGCTCTCACCATTCCCTCGACGCGTCCTCGTATGGTGACGGCTTCACACGCGACTTCGCCTTTAACAGCTGCTTTTTCACCAACGATCAAGGATGCTGCGCGAATATTACCATCAATTGTGCCATCAAACTGCACTTCACCCGATGAAATTAAATTGCCTTCAAGAGTAACGTCTGAAGAAATCAGTGAGGGTACGCCTGGAGATTTCATAGCATTTGACCTTTTGGCTGGAGCTTTACTGGAACTTGTTTGTTGCTTGGTTTGTGTTTGAGATTTATTTTCCGTGTCAGACGGTTGTTGGTTTTTTTTCAATGCGTCCGGACTGGAATTTGTAGCATTTTGTTTTTTCTTAGCTTTCGAAAACATAACGACCTGCCTCTATGAACCTTTTTGGATCTTGGGGCTTTCCATTATATCGGATTTCATAATGAATGTGCGGTCCTGTAGACCGTCCGCTTGATCCCAATTCCCCTACCTTATCATGAAGTTTTACCTTTTGTCCCTTTTTAACTGAAATTCTCCGCATATGGGCATAACGTGTGACAAAACCGTTCCCATGATCGATTTCAACAACGCGGCCATAGCCTTGTCTTGTGCCCGCGAAACGAATAACCCCTCTTGCCGTCGCCGTTATGGGAGAGCTGTAGGGCGCTCTGAAATCAAGGCCGTTGTGGGCTGTAGGGCGCCCGTTAAAAGGGTCGCGACGGATACCGAATGGGCTCGTCATTTGTCGACTTGATATTGATGGGCTGGAAAGTGGGATGCGCTCAACAATGTTTCTCAATCTTTCCAGCTCATTGAGTACGTTCATTGCCCGATTTACGCGTTTGATGAAAACTGGGGAGGCCTTGTCAAGGTTGGCTATGTCAATAAACGGGCCGCCTTGAGCAAATGTGTTGTTCACAATCTTTGGTGAAGTTAGAAAGCGCTTCGCATCAATGCCAGTAGAGCTCAAAACAAGTTTTAGTTCCTGACTTTCTCGAAGAGCGGTTTCTTCAAGTTGCGCCAAAAGCAGCAATTGCTGTGTGTAAAGTTCTGTTGCGGCTGTTTCTAAACTATCAACGTTTTTGGCGTTGGTCTTATTTTTCAGGATATCTACCTTATTATTAAAGGCCTCGCGGTTCGCAGTACTGCGCAGTCTCGTTCTTCTTGATTGTCGCGGCGTCGGTTCACCAGGGGTGACATCAATCATCACTCTATTTGAATTTGGGGTTTTTTTGCCCTCAGGTGATCCAGCTTGAGACAATTTCTCAGAGAGGGCAATCAAATCATTGTTAACGTCGGCTTTGCGAGAAACAGCAGTTTGCAGCATTTGATGCCGACCCGCTAACTCGTCCAGAGCGTCTTTGTAATTTTGTTGCAGCACTGCATTTTGAACATTGACTTCGTCATAAGCGCGTTTCTGATTTTGCATATTTCGCCGATAATTACTCGACATCAAGCGAGATTCTTGTTCATTGGCGATGATTATTTGTTCTTTAAAAACAACATTGACGGTTGCATAAGCAACCCACATCAAGGCCAGAGAGGCCATAACCGCGAGCGCGATTTGTGTTTTCGATGACATTGATATGAAATGAACGACACCATCACTACGGTGATAAATTTGTCGCTCCTTGAAAAGGCGACCAAGTGTACGCTTCAGAGGGCCGGTTTTTCGGCTCATTTTTAAGTACGCCCTTATAAAATTAACCAGTTAAGCAATGCCATCATCGCTACATAAACGAGACAATGTTAACCAGTTTTACCCAAACACCATGTGATTATTGCACAGCAATTATGAAAAATTGGCAACCATAATGTGATCTAATAACCTTACTTTTTTATCAATTTTACAGTTGACTTTTTTGAAATTATTAATGAGCCCAATTATGATGCAGATTCATTAACAAAGTCAGTCATCCAGGATTGATAAAATGCAAGTTCAATACCAGCTTTTTCTCGGGCCTCGTGATTAAAGGGTTCTTTTAATTGGCCGTGAAAACGGTTTTTTACATAGTTTTGAAATGTTTCGACCGGTTCGCGATTGTCGATCACACAAATTTTGCGAAACCAGCGTGAGCCTGTTGCGACATGACCGATTTCATCATCATAAATCCGTTGAAGGATGGCTGCACTTTCTTGATCATCAAACCGATTGAGCGCCGTGATCATAGCCGGGGTTACATCTAACCCCCTAGCTTCCAGTACCATCGGGGCAATAGCCAGCCTTGCCAGGACCTCATCGCTAGTATCATGAGCGGCTTCCCACAAACCGTCATGGGCGGGGAGTGTCCCGTATTCCTGCTCTAGAGTTTTCAATCTGTTGTAAACTAACTCAAAATGAATGGCTTCTTCGCGACCAACATTGATCCAGTCATGCAAAAATTGCCGACCATCCAGGCCTCGGCGTATGATTTCAGGAGTGAAACGGACCGCCATGTCGAATGCCATATTGATTGCATTGAATTCAATATGGGCCACGGCATGCATCAATGCTGCTCTGCCAGCCGGGTTTCCTAGGCGTCTTTTGGGCAGTTTTGTGGGGGAGACAAGTTCAGGATGGGCCGGTTTCGCTGGTTGGTCTGGAGGTCGTGGTATATTCTCAAAATTATATTCGGCTAGCGAGATTTCTTTTAAGCGCCAGTCATGTTCATTTAATATGTCTGCCGCTTTAAAGGCTGCATCCATTTTATCTGTGGGTTCAGAGGCGGCTAAAACCTCGACACACGCTCCAATTACTTGGGTAAATACATTTAATTTCAATGATAATGGCCTGATTTAATTAGAGATTATTGGCAGCTTCAAGTGCTTTTTTAATATGGTCTTTAACGCGAACTTTGCGCCAGACTTGTGCAATCATGCCTGTCTCATCAATGAGGAACGTCGACCTTTCTATGCCCATATACTTTTTGCCGTACATATTTTTTTCGACCCATGCACCATATTTTTCAATGATTTTTCCTTCCTCGTCGGAACCGAGGGGAATTGTTAACTCATGTTTGGTCCTGAATTTTTCATGTTTTGCGAGGCTATCTTTTGACACACCCAAAATGACCGTATTGGCTTTTTTGAATTCTTTTTCGTATTCGCTGAACCCAATCGCCTGCTTGGTGCAACCAGGCGTGTCGTCTTTTGGGTAAAAATACAGGACAAGCTTTTTTCCCGCAAAATCCTTCAGGCTTACTTTTTCATTCTCTCCGACAGGGAGGGTAAAGGCGGGGGCTTTGCTGCCAGCGATCAGGTCTTTCGCCATGAGGGGGCTCCAGTTTCTTAAATTGTTTGTGTCCAGCCAATGGCCATCTCTGGGCTCACCGACTGTAACTGGTTATCTACCCATGAATTAGACAGGGGGCAATAACCAATGATAATTTGAAATCGTTATGGGCTCATAATCAGTGGGCTAAGATTTATGGGGCTTTGGGTTGTGCTCTTGATCAGATATTATTCATTCCGGCGGTTCTTATCTTGAAAGACCGGATTGCGCGCTTAAAGAAAAATTACATTCTCTTACTCCACGGGACCAATTTATAAGGCTTAATAGAGCGTCGCGAGCTTGTCATATTGGGGATAACAGGCATATGCTTAACTCCAATTATCATTTTTGGTTCAGAGTATTATATGAAATCGCGCCCGTTCAGGCTTGGATTGATTGCCATCGAAATTATCGGGGTGAGCCTAGCCGTCATTGCAGTTGTAGTGGGTATTTCGGTGTGGCGCGCAGAGCGAGGTATTGTCGAGCTTGGATTCATAAAACCCGCTCTGGAAGCATCGTTGAATCGAATCTTAGAAAAAAATGACTTGCCTTATCAAACCAAGATTGGGCGAGTTTTTATTGCAACTGATGAATTGCGAAGAGATTATTATCGACTGTCTTTGGAAAATATAAAGTTCGCATCGCCTGAGCTTTCTGTAGAGAGCATTACACGTGAATGTGCTGGTAAAGAGCATTGGCACTATGATGTTGCTAATGAGTTGCTAACATTATGGATTGAAAAAGAAGCCATTCTTAAAAGACGGTTTTCTGTCCATGATGCCATTGCGCAAAACCCCATAATCTCTGTGACAGAAGCGCGATGTTTGCAAAAGAACTCTGACGATGAAGATGATGGTATTGTAAAACCAAGGCGTTTTGATTGGCGTCAAATTGTCAATCATCCTCAGTTTAAAGAAAATTTGCAAACCATTGATATTCGCAATCCAAAAGTTTTTTATCATTCATTGGATCCGAAACGGTCGTGGCACGCGCGAGAAGGATTTTTACGGTTAAAAAAAGGAAATAATAACAATTTTCAAATTGTGTCAGAAAGTCAGATTGATCTGAGTGAGAAGCAATCGGACGTATCTGTGACTATGGATTACGACTCGATGAGAGAGATCGCGAGTTTGGACTTTTTGGGAAAAAATGTCCCTTTAGGAGACTTGGCGACCCTTTTTGGCGGCATGCCAAATGGTTTCTTTACAGCCCCTCTTAGCGGGCATGCTGCATTATCTGTTGATCTGACAGGCGAAATTTTATCGGCCAATTTCGACATTATGGCTGGTGAGGGTGTGTTCGCGCGAAATGAGTTAGAATTGCCGGTCGATGAATTAAGACTTGCGGGGAAACTTGACCCCGAGACAAAACGTATTCATTTTACAGATATTCGTTTTAGTTTGGGGGAGACAAAAGGGGCGTTGACTGGATCGTTAGGGTTTTCTCCCTCAGGGCGAGATGACAGTCGTGCATTGATTTTCTCATTGAAGGGAGAAGATTTCCAAATTGATAGCCTTGGCTACTTGAGTGAAATTTTGAAGATATCGTCATTAAACCTTGAGGGGGTATATGACGTTCAGTCACAAGACTTAACACTGGATCAACTCGACATAAATAGTGATGGCGTCAGACTATTTGGCAATGGTCGGCTTGATTTCCAACCCGAAAAATCGATTGGTGTACAAGCGAAACTCAAATCAGATGGTGTCGTCAATGTTGCGCGGTTGATGACGTTATGGCCAAAGAGCCTGACACCCTTGTCGCGGCGCTGGGTTAAAAGCCGTATTTCTCGGGGGTATGTTCGCGACATCGAATTCTTCATGGATTTGCCCCCCGGTCAATTCGATGAATTGGGCTATATTCCTGATGAAAGCCTGATTTTAAACTTTAATGTTGAGGATGTTAGTGCTGAATTTTTGTCCGGTATCACCCCGCTTACAAAGGGCTATGGACGGGGTGTATTGAAAGGAAATTCTCTCAAAGTTGACGTTACATCAGGAAAACTAAGTTCTATACAGATTAATGAAGGGCAAATCTTATTCCCAAAGTTTAATCCAGGAGGGGGCGAGCATCTTTATAGTTTTAAGGGCAAAGGGAATGCACGAGAGATGTTGTCAATTCTCGATGAAGAGCCATTAAATTTGGTGAACCGCTCGGGGCTTAGTCCTGAACAGATTAATGGTAGCGCTAATGTTGATATGTTAATCACCAGGAAGGCCCGAGACCCTAAAGCTAAGCCTGGTAGCCCGCGCGGTTTTGAATATGATGGTATTGCTAAATTTGAAAATCTAACATTTTCGGAATTGTTCCGCGGTATTGATCTCGATAATGGTCGTGGAGAAATTGTCTTAAAAACACGTGATATGAAGATTTCTGGAAAATGTAATCTCGGTGTGACACCAGTTGAAATCGTTTGGAACCAGAAATTTTATCAAGAAGATGGTCCTTCTGATTTTGAAGTAAAAGGCGTTTTTGATGCAGCGCTTGGGGACGATATAGGGATTGCAACGCGTTCTTTTTTGCGTGGTCCTGTTGATTTTTCCTTGAAAGCAACAGGGGGATATCAAGAGCTCGAAACATTTTCCATAGATGCAGACTTTACAAAAGCCCAATTGGGTTTCAATCAATTTGATTTGCAAAAACGGGCAAATGTACCAGCGACAGGAAAAATTGATGCCTCACTTTCATCCGGGGTTATATCGCTCAACAAAATTTCTCTGATCAGTGATAATATCGATGTCGAAGGGGCCTTGAGTTTCGAACAAACAGGGCGGCTTCGCACGGTTGATTTCCCCCAATTTTTTATCGATGGAAAAGCAGATTTTTCTCTGACAGCACATCGCGAGCCTGGAGGTGCCTTGGCTTTAGCGCTGCGGGGTGCTTATCTTGATTTGGATCATGCGATTAAAACCGGTTTCGGTGCGCCGCCCACATTGGACATTGATGATCAAAACCAAAAAACAAACAAGATCGATAATCGCGAGCAAGCTCCTGATAAAAACGAGTTTGATTGGGGGGGCGGTATTCGTGCAGAGATACAATTACAAAAACTTGGCTTGCGAAACGGGATTAATATCAACGCTGTGACCCTTGATTTTTTCCACGACGGCGAATTACTTCAAATTCTAAATTTGTCTGGCAAGGATAATGATGATGATGATTTACAAATTGCAATGTTCCAAAAAAATGCATCCAACCTTTTTGATGATCATTCCGATGTTTCTCCGAGCAGTTTACCCCGTCGGCATATAGAAGCGAAAACAGCAGATCTGGGGACGCTGTTTGAAGGTGCTTTTGGCGTGACCTCGGTTCAAGGGGGGAGGGGTTCTCTCTCTCTTGATTTAGGGCTGGAAAAAGGAGCACCAATATTTGGCTCGGCCACTGCACAAGATATTAGAATTATTGAAGCGCCACTATTGGCTCGCATCTTTGCGGCTGGTTCTTTCGATGGATTGGGAGATCTTCTAAATAATCAGGGTATTTCTTTAACAGATGCATCGGCAGAATTCATTGTCGATAATAGATTAATTACACTGCGCAAATCAAAAGCTATTGGGCCTTCCATTGGTATGACCACGAGAGGAAGCGTCGCCCTTAACGGCAAGGGTGATATTCGTCTAGAGGGTGCCATCGCACCTGCTTACCAAATTAATTCCTTTTTAGGGAATACCCCCTTGATAGGAGATCTATTTGTGAGCCGAGAAGGAGAGGGCTTAGTGGCCGTGACTTATGATGTATCAGGAAAAGTGGGGGCACCAAAGGTAACACTGAACCCATTTATGGCATTGGCTCCGGGTGTTATTCGCAGAGCATTTGAAAACGGGGATACAAAGTTCGATCAGGACTTTATCGATTCGGAGATTGAAGAAGGCAAAGCTCAGGATCAATAATGCAGTTGATGAAAAAATATTATTCTTCACCAGCAGGAGGTTGCTTGGTATAATAAAGGGCATCGATATTGTACCCCATCTTTTTAAGTTTATTTAAGCTTGATTGAAGTCGTTCAGCATCAAGAAATGGGGTTCTAGATAAAATCCAGAGATATTGCCCGGATGGTTCTCCGACTAAGGATAACGAGTATTCTGTATCCAGATCGAGTATCCAGTAATCTCCCCAAAAGGGGCCAAAGAAACTCACTTCGAGTTTTGCCTGACTTTGCTGGTCAACAACCCTGGCTCGCCCTTTGGCTTGTCGTGGCTTTCCTCTAACCTCTCCATCGATAACAATCTTGTTGCAGCTATTGATAACAGAAATTGTGTTGTTGCTTTTGAGGGAATATTGTGCAGTGACTCCTTCGCAATTTCTTTCAAAACGATTTGGAAAACGCGCAATTTCGTACCAAAGGCCCTGATACTTGTTGAGGTTTACACGCTTAACAGTTGTTAGCTCTATATCAAGATTTCTATTTATTGGCTGTGAGGAGCAAGCGCCCAAGAAAAATATGAGTGTCAATATAAGAGCCGTCTTAAAGCGACCTGAGTAATGAGGTTGCTCTTTGTTGGTAAGTTTGAGTATTTTTTGCAAGCTTATTGGAAAGGCCCCATTACTCGGTGGCCACTTAGAGCCCAATTCAAAATTACAATTGAGTGATTTCAGCGACTTATGATTCT
>CAYZLR010000025.1:0-39105 GCA_964479275.1 uncultured Caulobacterales bacterium | reverse complement strand
AAAAACTGGCTGCGCTATCGGGGTTTCGTCAGCCGGTCGAGTTGGGTTGTGGGGCCGAGGAGAGGTGAACGGATTTTGACATTCTTTAATCATACTCACAAAAAAAGAACAAATCAAGAACATTGATGGTGATATCGATTGAAAAAGAACGTGATTTTTCATCAAATTTGACGTAAGCCTGCCTAGTAAAAGAGATTGAGAATTCATGTCAATATCCGTGATTATTCCAACATTGAATGCATCGGCAACATTGCCAGCCCTTTTACACACGCTTACGGATGGCGCTGTGGACGGGATCATTCGCGAAGTGATCATCGCAGATGGTGGGTCCAGCGATACTACATTACAAATTGCAGAAAATTTTGGTGCAACCTTATGCCTTAGTGATCCAGGCCGAGGACAGCAAATGTCTGCGGGGGCACGGTTGGCGCGCAGTGATTGGCTAATGTTTATACATGCCGATACTATTCCTGGTGGCGATTGGATTTCTGAGGTTAGGCGATTTACGCACGTGGAACCATCAAAGGAACGGAATCGGATTGGCGTTTTTCAATTACACTTTGATGAGAAGGGACTGGGGCCGTCAATTGTAGCTTGGGGTGCGAAAGTAAGAACACAATATTTTCAATTACCCTATGGGGATCAGGGATTATTAATTGCAAAAAGTCATTATGACAGTGTCGGGGGGTATTCACAAATTTCTCTGTTTGAAGATGTTGATATTATTGATCGATTGATGCAACAGGCAACAAAAAGAGATTTGCATATTTTTAACAGCCCGGCTGTGACTTCAGCAAAACGTTACCGAGAAGAAGGGTATACCAAGCGCGTAGTAAGAAATTTTATTTGTATTTGCATGTATCGTTGCGGCGTATCCATGTCTCGCATACAAACCTTTTATGAAGGTTCTCATGAATAAGGTAATTATTTTTGTGAAAGTTCAGAATGGCTAATACGCCCGATTATGCATAAAACAACCGTCATTATTTTTGTGAAATTACCGCAAGCAGGGCGTTCTAAAACGCGTCTGGGGCGCTCTATTGGGATGAGCCGTGCGGCAAACTTATTTCGGGTGATGACGCAAAAAGTCATCCATACATGTTTGGCGGCCCGCTCGCGCAATCCCGAGATCGATATTGTTTTAGCAATTGATCCGGCTCATGCTCTGGGGGCAAGGCTTCCTTGTTGGGTAGGCGTGACGGCTAGAATTGCCCAATCAAAAGGTGATCTTGGAGAGCGAATGGTTAAGGCTATGCAAGACGTGAGACGACGCGGCGTGCAATCCTCGAAGCGCTATGACGAAGATATAAGACCGCATATTGAACCGTCTCGTGGCCCTGTTATCATAATTGGCAGTGATGCACCTCAAATGCGGATAGATCATATCACTGATGCGGTGAACGCTTTAAAATCACATGACGCCGTGTTTGGCCCAGCTCATGACGGTGGGTATTGGTTGACGGGTTTTTCAAATCCGGATCAAGCGCCGGCTCTTTTTCAAGGGGTCAGATGGTCGAGTGAGACCACGCTTGAAGACAGTATCCGTAGTTTGCCAAAGCATTTTCGAATAAATTATCTCGAGACATTGAGAGATATTGACGAACTGGAGGATTTACAAGCTATTGGATTAAAATCGCTAATGCGCTGGTGAGTTGCCTCTCTGAGCGGCGCAAGCAGGTTTTGAGTATTTGGATTTAACGGTAGAACCATTCATCAAATTCACCAAAATCTTTTTCAATTCGGTCTGTATGAGTTTTGTCAAAATCAGCAAGATATGAAAAAGCTATAGGAATAGAAACAGCATTACTACGTGTGTTTTTGTATCTTAATCCATTGAGCAAAACATAATCGAGGGAGAATGAAATGCCGACATGGTCAAAAATGCGATCCATAGAGTGTCGCGCGTTTAAAGCCAGTTCTTCAAGTGAAATGAAAGCCACACGATCAGAGGATGATTTTGTGTTCAGAAACTCGCGATAACAACTTCTGAGATAGTGGCGTTTTTTCGGCATATAATCGCGATACCATTGATCAAAATTATCAGTACCCGCACGCTTAAAGTCTGAATGAACCGTTGCGCGTGGATCTTTATAACTGGCGATGAATGGGACATCAGTTCGGCCTAAACATTCGCTTAATCTTGATAAGTACCTTGGAGTTTTATCAAAAATCGAAACGGTTTCACCCGCTATTTCTGTTGAAGCCAATTGTAACCGCTGATAAAATTCATCATGGGTTGCGGCTTCGCAGCAATTTTTAAACTCAGCATCATTAATTCCCCAGCCTGAGAGTAGATTATTTGAAAAGGGTTCAAAAGATTGGAACTGATCAGGGGTTTCAACCATCAATACACCAACTTCAAAGCCCGCATCTAATCCTTTTACCTGTCGAAAAAGATCAGAAATCAACGTTGTGCCGCTATGCTCTAGACCGCAAATTACAAATTTTATCGTCATGAGATACCCTTATACGCTTCAACATAAATGTGGGGGATGGTGTCGATAGCGTGAATGCATTATTACTTTGTTAGAACAGTTCTGTAAAGTTTTGCAAGATCACGCGATTGCTGAATAGCGGGACGTAAATCAGGAATGTCACTTAGAGGTTCAGCGTAAAATTCCGGATTTGCGTTGACTTCTGCAAGAGCATCACGAAGAGCGTCCGCATCATTGACCTCTATACGTAGGCCATTTACTCCGTGATCGATGCATTGCCCAATCCCACCAAGATTAGATGCTATTACGCGGCACCCACATATCAAGGCTTCTCGGGTCACAAGGCCATAACTCTCGGGCCAGATTGAGGGCGCTAGTAAAACATCAATCTGACTGAATAAGTCTGTTATCTGATTTTGTGGGACTTTAGGAATCAGGGTGACTGGGGTCGAGCCCCATTGATCATATCGAATCGACCCTTTTTGCGCGGCATGATCCACCACTAAAAGCTCGAGATTGCTAAACTCTGGGCTGGCCATTAATGCATGGCGAACAAGATGAAATCCTTTATGCCTGGCATTACCGCCAATATGAGCAAGGCGTATTTTGCCCGTCTTAGACGGTATTCTTGATTTTGCTTCTAATTTTGATACACCGTTTTCTATTGTAACGACATTAGGCAATCCAGCATCTTTATAGGTTTTTGCAAAAGGATCAGATACGGCTGCAATATATTTTGCGCCAAAGAGTTCTTTGCGTAAAACTCTCTGTCTATTCGAGATTATTGATTTTTGAGGCGCATTTTGGTCGTATTGATACGTACTAATTTCATCATTCTCATCAACCAAAAATTGTTGATCCGAAATCCACCATCCGTCATGCGCAGTGATTATATAAGGAATTTCTGCTTTTCTGGTTTCGCTAACAATAGTGCTTGTTAAGCGTTGGATGCAGTGAAAATGAACAAGATCAGGTTTGAAATTTTCTAAGAAACGTGCAAACGCGATACCCATTTGGGGGTCCGTTGTTCGTTGTTCTAAAAATTCAGTATTCTCTGTTGTCACCGCTGTTACGGGAACACCATCATGGACATATTGTTTCAATTCATATGGCGTTTCACCATTGATTGAGGTAAACACGGCCACTTCTGCTTGATCGCCAAATTCTGTCAAAAAATCAGTGACGTTATCATAGACTACACGAGTAGCGCCCCCGACGGCTTGGGGCGGATAGAATACATTGACAACGGCAATTCGTCTTTTCCTGTTTTGGTTGTTGGTTTTTGTTAAGCCTTTTAAGATCGACTTTATATTCTCTGCTTGGGAATTTATTGAATAGTCTTTAAGGACAGTTTCACGAGCGGCTTCACCGATACGTATTCTGAGATCCTTATCTTCGATTAATCTGTCGATGGCTTGATAGAAATCATCTTGGTCGTCACATAATAGTCCTGTCTCTCCATCAGTAATAACTTCGGCATAAGTTGCCGTTTTGCTGACAACAGATGGAATTCCAAACATGGCAGCTTCTAGCCATTTAATCTCACTTTTTGTATCAGTGACGAGAGATTTGGATAATACAGCGAGATTAATATCAGCGGTTTCACGAAACAAATTCCAATAATCTTCTGTATCCCAAATTGGCTCCATAAGTTCGAGTTGATCTCCCAGGCTTTCGAGCTCGGGTGTCATAGTGATGTGACCGAGTATCAGAAATTGAATCTTGGCACCATATTTTTGATGAAGTTTAACAAACACAGGTTCGACGATTTGGTGGAAATCTTCTTTGTGCGCCTTGGTGCCAGAGCCATAAAAAATCGTAATAGGCGGTTGATCAGTAGGGTTCTTTTTTGCTGGAGGGAGCGCAGACATTTCTGCATGAAGAGATCCAAATGCATTTTTGTGAACAAAAACTTTCCTATTCGCAAAATGAGGCTCCATGCATTGAGCTAAGGCTGTTGTTGAGGCCAAACCAAATCTACACAGACTCATTGCGTGAGAAAGAAGAGGAACGTCAGTGGCCATTGAAGAATATTGTTCATATGAGATCTGGCCTGCGTATGACTCAAAGGGAGGGGGGAATAAGTTCTCATCAAACAATAGATCATCGATTTCGTAAAAAGTTGGTATACCTCTTACATTAGCTGCAATAATGGCTTCGATAATTTGTGGAACCGCAGCAACCCGGTAAAAAATCACCGCATCAGTTTCTTCAAGTCTTTCATGATAACCAGTTAAATCTTCAGAATGCTTAAAGACACGAACTTGATACCCGGCTTTTTTAAGGTGCTCGATTTTTTGATCAATGCGATAAGATCGACATTGAGGGAGGTCATGATTACCAATAATTGTGACATGATGAATTCGGTTGTTTTTTAAAGGGGCAAAATTAGGGCCGTCGTAGAGGGCCAATGCTTTTCGAACACGCTCTCTCGAATATTCAATTCCCTGAAAACTGGCATTGCGCCGTGCGTGCCGCAAAATTTCATTAAAGTGATGTTTCGTTGCTTTATTGCTGCGAATACTTAAATTTATGTCGTCTGGATAAGCCTTGGCCCCCAGCTGTAAGCTCTTTGCGGATTGAAAATCGTTTGACATCTGATCATAGCTAACAGATAGATTAATGTAACTCCATTGTGTGGCTGTTTGATTTTCAACAAGCCGGCTATAACGGTTAGCAGCGTCAGCATGAAAGCCGTGCCTTAGCAAGTCGTCAGCGAGATCATGAGTTGCACTCGGGAAATCTGGAGTATTTTGTAAAATTTTATTATAAACTTTTATCGCCTCTGCCCGTTTTTCATTCTCCATCAAAAACTTGGCGACCTCAGAGAAGAAACTCGCTGTTTCCGAATTATAAGTGACACCGGGCCTGTTTTCTACAATCCCGTGTTTAACCATATGGATAAAGAATTCGCTTGGCTTCTTCTGCTTATCTAAATCAGGGTTTAGTAATTCATATTGTTTAAGATCTTTAACGATTCTGATCGGCACATTATATTTGTGCGTTTTTTTTGCCCATACGATAAGATTTGGGTACATCGTATGGGAAATGCCTTCACAGATCCAGTGCCTGAATAGGCTGTTATATGAATCGCTGTTTTTTCCCTCATTGGGTTCTAAATCATGAATTGAATATTGGGTAAAATGACGGGGAAGGGACGCATTGTATTCTTGTAAATAGAATGCAGCATCAAAATGGTGCAGGTACGAAATCCTTGCACCTTGCTCAATGCCATAGTTTAAAAAATGTTCGAGACATTTTGCGTAGTTTTTGACCGGTAAATGATGCGCAATTTCATTTGAATATCGATAGGCCTCATGATCAAAAATTTCAATGAAGTGTTTGTGAAAGACGCCATGGTTCATGGCAAGTTCTAAGGCAGAGAGATAGATTGGGGTTGTAATATCTACTTTTAATTCAGTTTGAATGTGGTTTAAAACATTTTCTAGTGAATGCCCGTCTTCTATTTCTATATTGTAGAATTCTTTTATAAACCTTGGGCTATAATCAGTTGCTTGGCATGTGCGCTGTTCATCTAGTCCTACATTTAAAAAATGTATCAAAAATTGTATTGGGTGGCTAAAGGTTTTGTTCAAGTCAGGGTTTTTTGCGATGTAACTGGCAATGCTAAACCCAGTGGGAATAGAGTTTTTATTCTTATGCTGATGAAAAAACTCTTCAAAATTTGCGTGGCGATTTTCTTTTCGTCCAAATTTTAGCCAATGTTCAAGGCAGGTTTCACCATCTTGATGGTTCATATCAGCATAGACTATGCGATAAAAATCGGCGTCGAATTTGTCTGTTTCCAGCGGGCCATTTTTGTTCTCAATAGAGGGAGCGTCTACGGGGGCAATTTTCTCAGGGGGGTGTGTATAGTATCGATTTTCCGCAATACCATATCGCAAATAATGATGAGCCGCTTCAAAGCGCCAAACTATATTTTCTGTTACATCCGGGTTGTATTTTATATAGCCATCAACATCAAAATCTGAGGGCATTCCTGGTTGCGAGAGAAATGTTTTTAAAGCTTCCTCTTCATTCGGGAAACGTCCTTCAATAAGTCCGTATTTAAACCAATGTTGATATATCTCATCATCGGTTTTTTCGTCCATATCGACGTAATATTTTCGATAAAAATTCAGATCAAGGGCATCATTATTGGATTTTATTTTTGTTATTTGAACCATGAATGATTGATTACCCACAAACGAAAATGAACGAATTTATCATATAACTATAGCAGCCAAATAATGAATTCAAAATGATAATTTGGAAATGCTATTGTCATTGACAATAGAGACTTTTGAGCAGATTCGTCCAGTGTAAATTGGTTTTAGTCAAGCTTCAGAGCAATATGATAAACTACTTCAAGCTTTTTAGGTATGCAATGATATCTGCACGCTTGGCGTCTTGACGCACGCCAACAACCATTGTTGTGCCGGGGGCGTATTTTCTCGGTGATTTTAAGAATTGATCAAGTGCCTCATCAGTCCATTCTCCCTCTAATGCTTGAAAGGCTTTCGAGTATTTAAATCCTTTGACCCCGGCCTTATCAGCGCCAACAATATTCCATAAATTAGGGCCTACGCGATTGGCGCCGTTCTGTGTGAACGTATGACAAGATTTGCAAACCGTAATAGCCTTCTTACCTGCATCGATATTGCCAATAAGCAAAGGGGATATTTGATCGTCATTTGCGGGGCGTTGTGCAGAGAATTGTGCGGAGGTCACGTCACTTGTGGCCACGGTGATGCTTGATCCATTATCATTGGGTAGGGGGCAGGGCGCTCCCGCTTGTGCCCAAACTCTTATAAACTCAGCCGTTTGCAATGCTGAATACGGGGCTGGGGTGCGTCCTTCCCCGGGGGCCCATCCCCACGCAACAAGGGCGTCTTCGGCGATATGGGACTCAATATCCGCAAGATTACGCTCGCCATTTCTTACCGGATCTTTCAATTGTTCACAAACTTGAGTTGATGATTTACCCCACCAAGCCATTTCTTTTGGTGGCAAATGCCAAATTGGTGCCCCTGGCGGGCCGTGAGGTGTTGGCGAATTTTCCGCCATATGGCAGGTATTACAATATAGCCCGGGTTCACCGAATAAATTATCCGGGTTGCCACCAATGTTCATGCCATGAGCCTCAGTTTTAGAGTAATTTTCTCCGGACCACATGGGGCGTCCATCTTCTACGTGACAATTGGCGCATCTTGGATGAGAGAAAACCTCGAATGCTTTTGCCCATGCGGCTAATCCATCGGGATTGTCGCTGTCATTTGCCGCAATTGATTGAGGCGAGGTAACTTGTTCCTGAAAAGCGTTGGCTGTAATTGTGAATAATAACAGCAAAAAAACAGGTATCAGTAAGCTCATCTTTTTTGTCATGATAGTCTCAATCTTTGCATTTTACTTTTCGGTCATAGAAATTTGTTTCAGATAAATCAGCGATATTTTTTTATGAAAACTCAATAGATTTTTCTACCGGCAGCTGTCGAATGCGTTTTCCAGTTAAGGCAAAGATTGCATTTGCCAATGCGGGTGCTGCTGGCGGTGTACCTGGCTCGCCGACGCCTCTGATCTTGGTGCCGTTTTCCAATATTTTGACTTTAATATCTGGAGATTGATACATTCTAAGACCATCATAATCATGGAAATTAGATTGTTCGACAACGCCGTCGTCAACAGTGATTTCCCCCATAATCGCGGCGGTTAATCCGTAGATAATACCACTTTGAATTTGTGCCTCAACATTTCTGGGGTCTAATGCAATGCCGACGTCAGCCACCGCATAAGCATTGATGATGCGTATACCATTTCTAGTTTGCTCAATTTCCATAACTTGAGCTGTTGGTACGCCAAAAGAAAGATAGAACGCTACGCCTTTAGCGCGTCCCGCGGGGAGTGATGCTCCCCAATTTGAGAGTGCTTTAACTTCTTCCAAAACTTTTTTACTGGGCACATGGTCGAGAAGATCAAGGCGAAAATCAAGAGGGTCAGCATTCGCTTTGTGCGCGAGTTCGTCAATCGCACTTTCTTGAAAAAATCCATTTTGAGAAGCGCCAACTGAGCGCCAGAAACCAATTGGTAGCATGGTGGGTGCTCGATATCCGTAGACGCGATAATTATCTATCATATACGGATTATCCCAGGCGTTTTGTACAATAGTTGGATCTGGAATATTGACGCTTGTGCCTTGACGGGCCAGTCCATCGATCGCCGCTGGAGACGCCGCTACATGCATATCATACGCGGCTATTTTTCCATCTTTTACCGCGCCCTTGAAACGCGCAAGTGTCAGAGGCCGATAAACATCATGGCGCATATCTTCCTCGCGCGTCCATGACATTTTTATTGGTGTGCCCTCCATGGCTTTGGCAATTTGCACCACTTGCTTGACAAAGTCGGTCTCGCCGCGTCGGCCAAACCCACCACCAAGCCACGTCGTATGGATGGTGATATCTTTTTCTTTTAGTCCGGTCACATCTTTGGCAACTTTCAAGCACCGGGTTGGCGCTTGTGTACCGACCCATAAATCAAGTTTACCATCTTTAAGATGCGCGACACCGTTCATTGGCTCCATGGTGGAGTGAGCCAAATAGGGAACCGAATATTCCATTTCGACGGGGATATTTTCTGCCAGGCTTGTCTCGACATCACCGTCATCACGCAGAGTAGAGTCAGGTTTCTCGTTAAATACAGCCGCTACACCTTCCATCATTTCGGCTGTATTAATCGGGTAGGTCTGCTTTTCCCAATTAAAGTCAATTTTTTCCAGCCCCTTAAAGGCAATCCAGGTGTTTGTCGCAACCACAGCAATCCCGTTATCAATGGGGATAATGTCTTTTACGCCTTTGAGGTCTTTTGCGCGTGATGCATCATAAGATTTTATTCCTGACCCTAAATGCGGGTTTGTTTTAACGCTTGCGTAAAGCATACCGGGGAGGCGCACATCAATGGCGTATTGCGCCGTTCCAGTGACTTTCTCAATCATGTCTATTCTATCGAGGGATTTTCCAAGATATTTCCAGTCAGTTTGTGACTTTAATGGCGGATTTGAGGGGAGTTTTTGTTTGCCAGCTAAAATTGCAAGCTCCGTATACGCAATAGAAAGGCCATCAGAGCCAATGACATAGCCATTTTCTGTTTTGAGGGTATTCGAAGCCACGCCAGTTTTTTTCGCAGCTGCTTTAATGAGAGCAATACGCGCAGCAGCACCCGCTTTGCGCATCTTATCAAAGGCGTCTGGAATAGAAGAGGAACCGCCGGTAACTTGTTTGCCCATCAATCGCCCCACCACACGCACGATAGATCGCATGCGTTCTGCACTCTCGCTTTCGTCGGTTACCGCTTTTCCGGCCGCTTCTTCTAAAACGACAGAATTATAATACGCTTTTGAGGCGGGGCCATGGATTACATTCACCGCATTTAAATCAACGTCTAATTCTTCTGCAACCAATGCGGCTAGCGTTGTACGCACTCCTTGTCCCATTTCTGATCGCGGAGAGAGTAGGGTAATACCAGATTGATCAATTAATACATAAGGGGTAAGCGCAGTTTCCCCCTCACCAAGATTTTCTAAAAGAGGATTGGGGTATTTTTTTGTAACCTGGTATGCGCCAAATGCAGTGCCTCCAACAATGGCCGTTGATCCAATTAGAAAAGTTCTTCTGAGAATTTTACCCATTATGATGACGCCTTTAATTTTGATGCCGCGTCATGTATTGCAGCGCGAATGCGCACGTAAGTTCCGCAGCGACATAAATTTCCCGACATAGCACTGTCGATTTCTTCATCTGTAGGCTGTTCAATCTGAGAGAGAAGGGCCGATGCGGTCATAATTTGACCCGATTGGCAAAACCCGCATTGCGCAACTTGGTGGTCTACCCAAGCCTGTTGCACCGCGTTCATGGTTTCCGGGGTGCCAATCCCCTCAATGGTGGTGATCTCACCTTCCACTAACTTCACTGGCAAAGAGCATGACCGTCTCGGTTCACCATTAACATGGACAGTGCACGCGCCGCACATGGCAATGCCGCAGCCATATTTGGTTCCCGTTAGGCCAATTTCATCTCTTAGGACCCATAAGAGAGGAGTGTCGGGGTCAACCTCAACATTATGTTGTTTCCCGTTTATTGTCAGCTTCATAGGGCTCACCATTTAGATCGATGTCAGTTAAATTACCCCTATATGCAATCAGGTTTTGCTTTCGGAGGCAAGTGTGAACCGCACTTAAAATTGAAGCATATTTCGCTAAGATCGATACCGGTTGTGGGGTGGAAAATGCGAAAAATAAAAATTCTAGAGTGATTTTTCACCTTTGATTCAAAGGTTTCAGCAGATGATGGTTATTGTAATTTTAACCGTAAATATGTTCTGTCATCGAAGGAACATTGTCCGAGCATCAGGCCTTTGGAGGTGCAATTTTCATCTATGCAAAAAGGATCGCGGGCGATAATCTGAGCAAGGGCGGCTTCACTGGCTTCAAGGTTGTCATGCACCACAGGATATCCGTCAGAGGTAAGGACTAACTCTTCTAGATTGTCGGGGAGGTTGAAAACCTGAATAAATTTTTCAGGAACTTCTAAGCCATTGATGCTGCCAAAACCGTATTTGTGATCGCGTTGGTTGGCAAAATCGAGGAGCGGAGCAAAAAAAGTAGAAAAACTATTAGCATACTCCTCACTTGCCAAAATTTCTTTCTGACTCATACCGCGTATGCTCATGGCTTCGATGAAAACGGCTCGTTGACGAGCGGCAATAAATTCTAGTTCAATTTCATTGAGGTAGGTTTTGCCATGATAGCGAAATGGACAATCTGCGACACGCCAGATTTCATGTTTGGCTGGAATATAGACAACAAATCCGAAAGCGCCAGTATAACGGATATCGGAAAATCCAAATTGTTTTTTTATATCTAAAACATTGGCTGTTAAGTCATCCACTAATATGCGCGGTGTTACTTGTGGATCGAGGCTGCATATTGTTTTTTGGGCTTGATCAAGAATAACTTGAATCATATCAGGCTCAAGATATCCTGGCCCTTTTGATCCATCAATCACACCATAGGCATGCTCACTGATGAGTGCGCGATCTTCACTATAGGAGTTATCGGAAATTTTACCGTGTGAAAATTGTTCAATAATTTCCGGTTTTGAAATTTGTTTCATTTTTTACCGATAAAGTTGATCTGGCAGCCATGTCGCTATTTGCGGAAAGGCTATCAAAATGCCAATCGCAACGATCTGGATGAAAATAAACGGAATTGCTCCGCGAAAGATTTGTGATGTTTTAATTTCTGACGGCGCCACACCGCGCAAATAAAAGAGTGCAAACCCAAAGGGCGGCGTTAAAAAAGAAGTTTGCAAATTCATGGCCATTAAAACCCCAAGCCAAACCGGATCAAGCCCCATGCCGAGCAATACCGGGGCAACGAGGGGGACGACAACGAGGGTGATCTCGATAAAGTCGAGGAAAAACCCTAAAACGAACATTACGAGCATGACTATGGCGACTGCGCCAATGACACCGCCCGGCGTTGCTTCCAAGGCGTGGCGAACAGTTTCATCGCCGCCTAGTCCGCGAAATACAAGGGAAAAGAGCGCTGCGCCGATTAAGATGGTGAAGACCATCGTCGTCACCCGGGTGGTTTGGTCTACAATATTTGCGGTAAGTTTATGATTTTTTAGTGCGCGTAAGCTCGCGACCAAACCGGGAAGGATGAGTGCGCACAAGATTATCGCTATAGCGATGGCAAATTGCTCAATCATTGAAACTTCATTTCGCCCCAGACGCAAGTCGAGCCGAAAGGATAATAAAAATAAGATACCGATTGCTAGTGCGGTGATTATGATGAGGCTGCGTTGTCCTTTTTGTGTAGATTGATCGCTTAATCTGAGACCGGCGATTAAAAGTGCACCAATGGCACCAACACTAGCAGCTTCTGTAGGCGTCGCGACTCCCAACAAAATTGATCCGAGTACCGTAATAATTAATATTAGAGGGGCAGGAAGGGTGCGTAACGCATCGCGCCAGATCTCTTTACGGGTTCCAAGTTCAGCTTGAGGAATAGCTGGTGCTTTATGCCCTTGAAAGATCGCAACAAAAATTTGCCAACAAATATAAAGTCCCACCAGTAATAGGCCCGGAAAAAGAGCGCCTGCAAAAAGATCACCGGCAGAGACAGCTTCAGGGGAGAAATTCCCGGCTGCCAACTGTGATTTTTGATAAGCATTTGAAATCGCATCACCAAGCAGGACCAATACGATTGAGGGAGGAATAATCTGGCCAAGTGTGCCCGCTGCAGCGATAGAACCTGAGGCAAAGGCTGGATCATATCCACGGCGCAACATGGTGGGAAGGCTTAAGAGACCCATGGTGACGACAGTTGCCCCTACGATACCCGTTGAAGCTGCGAGTAAAGCGCCCACGATAGTCACCGAAATTCCCAATCCTCCGCGCAAGGATCCAAACAGTTTGGCCATGGCATCAAGTAAATCTTCAGCGATTTTAGATTTTTCCAAAATAACGCCCATGAGAATAAACATAGGCACGGCGATTAAGGTGGCGTTTGTAACCGATCCAAAAATCCGTTGAGGAAAAGGGCGTAAAAAACTAATGTCAAAGACATTAAATGCCATGCCGATTATTGCAAAAATAAGGGCGCTACCCCCAAGGCTTAATGCGGCGGGATAGCCAAGTAACAACAGGCAACATAACACGATCACCATAAGGACATCGAGCCAGGGGACAATGATACACGGGCAAAGCGCCATATCATGCAGAAAGGTTTCCATTATATCCCTTCCTCTTGATATGAATTCTTATGGCTGACAATGAGTGTATCCGCGCAATCATTGGCTATCTTGTATCCCGCCAACAACATCAGTACCGCAAATGCAGGTATTAGCGATTTTAAAAGATACAGTAATTGTACCCCCGACGCTTCATTGGATCCTTCGGTTGCTTGCCATGATGCAAAAACGTAAGGGGAAGCGGCCCATAAAAGTAAAAAGCAAACTGGCATTAAAAGAAGATAAGTCCCGAACATATTGATTATCGCTTTGCGCCGGGGGCTGGCTTCGCGATAAAAAATATCGACCCTGACATGATCATCGGTGAGTAAGGCATATCCTGCTGCAAGAAGAAAAACACCGCCATGCATATAAGTTATGCTTTCTTGCATCCAAATAAAATTAATCCCAAAAATATATCTCAAGATGACGACGCAAAATTGCGTCAGTGCCATAACCAGAATTAGCCACATGACAGATCGCCCGGCAAACGTTGTTATCCGTTCGGCAATTTTTGCAATGCGTTTTAACCACAAGGTGGGTCCGCCCATGAGGTGGAGCGCTACGACTAGTGCGGTTACACCGGAAATCCACCTGCCAAACATTGGCGGCAATATAGAATAAGATTTATCCGGTAGTAAAAACAGAAAACAACTACCAATCAGAGTAATGACAATAGTCAAGAAAAACCAGCTTAATGAAAGCTGGATTTGAGTGTGTTTGTTAAAAATTATTGCGTTTAAAAGAGACGCCAATGGTAACAATAAAAGCGGAAACAACGCTCCTGCGGCTAGCCAATTTAAGATATTCCCTATGGTGTTCAGCATAATTTGGACAATACCTCAAAAGGAGAATACACGGCGGCGCACCGCCATATAAGGTTCTTCCGAAATTGCGGACCATTGTTGTGAACGGGTGAGCGATTGTTTGTAACTTTCAAAAATGCGCCTTGAAATATCATCACTAGCCGCAGTCTCTTCTAAAACATTTTTTGCCTCACGGGCTAAAGCTTCCATGACTTCATCGGGGAATTGTCTGAGTTCAACATCATGTTCGTTGACGAGTTCTTCAAGGGCAATTGCATTGAAGTGGCCATACTCTGCTAGAGATAAATGGTTCGCCTGGTGACACGCGGCGCGCAAAATTGCTTGTTCTTGCGGGCTCATCGTGTTCCATAGATCGAGATTAATGCCGACACCTAATTGGGCGCCTGGCTCATGAAAGCCCGGCCAGTAATAATATTTTGCTTCGCGGTAAAACCCAAATGCCAAATCATTCCACGGGCCAACCCATTCAGTGCCATCAATCGCCCCTGATTGCAGGGCTTGATAAATCTCACCGCCAGACAGAGCCACTGCAGAGGCACCGATCCGGCGAAGAACCTCGCCTCCAAGTCCCGGCATTCTGACTTTTAGGCCGCGCATATCCTCGAGCGAATTTATCTCATTCTTATACCACCCCCCGAGTTGATGAGCCGTATTACCGGCGATAAAGGGCTTGATGTTAAATCCGGCTGATAGCTCATCCCAAAGCGTCTGACCGCCGCCAAACTCAGTCCAGGCCATAATCTCAAGGGCCGTCATCCCGAAGGGAACTGCGGTAAAGAACGGGTAAGCACCAGATTTTCCAACCCAGTAATATTCAGCACCATGATAAAGGTCTGCTGACCCATTAGAGACCGCATCAAAACACTCAAATGCTGGAACAAGTTCACCGGCAGCATAGACGGTCACTTTCATGGCGCCGCCGCTCATGGTGGTTACAAAATCGGCAACCCGTTCCGCCATAGTTCCCAAACCAGGGAAATCTTTTGGCCATGTGGTAACCATTTTATATTCGCGCGGGGTGATTGTGCCGCAGGCAGCATCAGATGATATCGCCCCAACTTTTGCATAATCCCCACAATCGCATCCAGCAGTTAAGCCAGCACCGCCAAGGACTGCGCCGCCAGCAAGTAATCGTCGTCTATTGATCATAGAATCAGGTTCCCACACTTTCCGGCCCCCATACTTTCTAGCCCCGATAAATTCTAGTCCGAAGCATTCTAGCTCCTTCGCATTCAAGCTAACAGGCTTTTGATCATAGAAAGACGAGATCGCGCTTTATTGTTGTTTTGAAAACAGTATCATGGTTTTTATAAAAACGGAAAAGCTATCTCTATCTCAGTACGGGCGAATATGAGATTAGAGCGTAGCCGCCAATTAGATTATAATTTTTTTGGCGACGCCAAGCCGTGCGCTTAATCGGAGAAACATTTTTCTTTGATTTTCCTCTGTCATTTAACGAGCATGAGTAATTAAACCGGCAATGGTTTCTTCTACACACATATTTTTTGGGCGTGTGAAAAGTGTAGCATTTGCTTTTAGTGGAACTGGCGTTCCCTGATTGTCATAAAACATCGTGTTGTGAACAATGCTAGATATACGCCCGGCTATGCGCATGCCATCTGCGCCATGGCAACTGCTCAGTGTCGCAGCACAGACAACGCCGTGTTGTGTATTGCTGAGATGTCCCATGAAATCTTCCGCACGTATGATGCGATCAACCAGAGGGCCAATTTGGCGTAATATTGTGTTCTTTGACATATTCGTATCGCGGTTTTTTGAAATCTGAAATGTTAAAAACTGCAATGCCTGGTCGCGTTGATCGGCCTTTTTGTTGAGAACTCCAATATGTTTTGCAAAAAATTCTGCGGAGAAAAGACGGCTCTTGGCTGAACGTATTTTCATGCTTTGAGCGAGTGATAAATCGTCATGAAGCCCCGATACCCGCAATTGTTGTTGAAGTTTGGAAATTTGGCTTGTTTTATTGATAACACTGGGAATGAGAGCGGCGGCATGAGGAATAATTTGCTCGCATGTGATAACGCAATTTGCGCCGTTTAAGCTGGCCTGCATGTCTTCATGGGTTTGATTTTCTGGCATAACATGGATTACGGGCAGGGATTGGTATTGGGTATGGCGGCGCATGGTTCTGGCGAGCGCCAGTAATGGATCACCTTTTTTTTCGGGAAAAAAAACGGCACCGTTAATGGTTTCAGTTTCGAGAGCGCGGATGGCTTGGCCCGGCCGATAGGCACATATTATTTTGTGATGATCAGCATTAAGACAGTTTATGAGGAAGAGAATATGGCGGCTAGGTTTTCCCGCAATTAAAATTGTATGTTTTTGTATGGAGGTTGACTGGTCAGTTTTATGGGGTTTCATGCCTTTTGCAGCCAGGCTTTGATTCCGGTTGTAATGCTCTGAAACGATAGTTTTCGCCCGCATCATTTCTCGTAACTCATTGTGGAGTTGACCGAGCAAATCATCGCCAAGAACCACGCGACCTGCACAGCATAATGTCTTTACTACACAAGGCGCTGTGTGAGGTGCAAGAATGAACAGTAAGTTATCATGATGGCTTTGGGACTGTTTCACAATTTTCTTTGCAATCTCATTATCTAAATAACGATAGCGTAAATCGACCAGTCCCAAATCGGCGTGGTGTATGTTTTCTTTTGAACCTGAGAGATCTTTATGAATTTGAAGACGAAAAGAAAGATCAATTGGCTTGAAACCACTTAAACGGCATTGTTCCATTATGCGTGGTTCGATTGGTTCAAAATGAGAACCTGATTTAATGGCGCATGGGTGTTTACCATAGGCACCGTCTAAGATTGCTAGTGTTCCGCGATAAGGGTTGGCTTGTTTTTGATTATTATGGCCAGCCTTGATGAGATCTCTTGTCATGAGAGCGCCCTGAATGAATATTCTCTCAAAGTGTGAGAGGTGATTGATAACAAAAAGCGATTGTTGCTTTAATTATCTACCTTATTCAATATTCGGGCCGCTTGCGGGTTTTCCTGATTTACACGAATTGGGTTTTCACTATTCTTGTCACGCGTGTTTTCATGAGACCTATCATCTTCCGGTAGAGTTTGATCGGGTTCAGGTAGATCAAAATTCGTTTTCTGTTCTTCGTAGAGACAATAATCTTGTTTGAAATTAAGATTATACAGGTCTCTGGCTATCGCTTGTTCTTGGTAGCAGTCTAGAGCTGCTAAAAATTCTTGAGGTTTGTTTTCTGGTCCATGCTGACGGTAGAGCTTTGCGGTCTCGACACCAACATAACGCCAATGCCAGGGCTCAAAAGTATCAACGCTTGGTAGATAATGATTACCCGGTGGGTAAGAGAGGATAAATCCAAAATGATGAGCATTATCCATAAAGCAAGAGAAAGCCTGATCTGTTTCACGCATAAAACGGCCATTGACGTCTATATCGGCAGCCAATCCGGTTTGATGTTCTGACATTCCAGGCGGTGTGACTGTGCCGCGATGACGCAATCTTTGATAAAGGTCTCTTTGGGTATTAAAGGCTCGATAACCGGAACGTAGCGATATGTTTTCTGGCTCCGATTGTGCGCTGCAAATTTGGATTAATTCAGCTAATCGAAACGGAAGGCTTGCTCCCTGGGAGGAAGAGGCGGACCCAGCGCCATCAGTGGCATCTTCAGAAACAAGCCGTAATTTCATTTCATCGAGTGATGGGTCTTTGCTCACGGGAATGCCATGATCATTAGCCGGGACAAGATCGCCTGGCTGATAATCGGAATCGATTAGAAAATATTGCGTAACCGCTCTTGTGACAACGCTAAATGAATTAGATGTTTTTGTAATATTTACCTTATGCCCATGCTGGGAAGCGAGGGTAAGAGGATCGCGAGAGGGATCACTGTGTGTATCTGCTTGCCTAACAGAGCCGTCATCATTATTGGCTTGGTTAAATAAGATTGTGCGCATGTGTCGTTTTAAAATCGTCCCGCGCAGGTTCTGATCTTGTTGTATAAAGATATCTGCCAAAATACCTAATGTTAATCCGTGCCGAGAGGTTGAGGGGCCGTGGACATGATCTAGTTCTCTCAAAGCATTAATATATAAAATACCCGCTTCTTTGCGTCGGCCTTTTTGAGCGAAGGCCAAACCCTTTGTATGGGCAAGTTTTTTTGCCTTTTCGGAAGTGACTAAAGAATCTCTTATCGTGCGTTCGGACGAGGTTTTTGGTAGACTATCTTCTTGTGTAGTGGGTTTTAATGAGGGGGCAATAATTGGATTAGAATATCGTAACCCAAGATTAGCCTCACCCTCTGGCCATAGGCAATGACTGGCAAATGAGGCCTGGTCAATAATCTGGGCACTTGTATCATTGATAGCCGCTTCACGAAAACAATCGACATTTGCCAAAAATCCTTGTGGGTTAAACAAGGGGCCAACTTCTTGATAAAGGCGTGCGGTTTCAACGCCAATATAACGCCAATGCCAGGGTTCGAAATTATCATGTTCGGGCTGACTTGTATTGAATTGAGGGTAGGAGAGAACAAATCCAAATTGCCATGCATTTTCAAGCAGGCATAACCAGCTTTTGTCTGATTGGCGCATCAATCGCCCATTCACATTAAAATCCACAGCAAGGCCCAGCTGATGTTCAATATCACCGGGATGCGATTTTTTTTCAGGTGATCCGCCTGCAGAATGGTTTTCCCTGGTTTGAAATCCTTTCGAAATTGAAATGGCCTCATCTATGTTTTCCTGGCTGCATAAGTTCATAAGCTTTGCCAACCGTATAGGCATATTTACGTCATTTTCTCCGTTTGCAGATTCCTTAGCAAGTCTAATAACAACGTTTTTGGTATTTTGAGGTGTGGGAATTGTTGCCGATGAGAGAGGGGCATTGTTTCTCCCCGCCGAAACCGGGATCAAGTAGGCGGCAACGTCAACCAGATCATCAGGTTGATAATTTAGCGGGACTTTATATTGCTGGGAGACGGATCGTACAAGAGTTTCGGGTATGTCGTCCCTTAGTGAGTAGCGTTTGCGCCCAAAACGATCGAGAAATAGAGTACGCATGTACTGCGCAAGGGCATTTGCTTCTGTCAAGCGACCTTGGGCACGATAAACTTCAACTAGATATTTAACGTAAAGAGAGAAATTAGGGGATTGGTCCCCCAGATTTTCTTCTTGTGTATGAAAGGCCTGTAAGAATAAAGTTTCTGCATCTTTATAACGTCTGGTTTGAAGATAAATCGGCCCCAATATCATGGTCGTGTGCGCAAGTTCAGGCGAGTTTGCGGGCAAGTGAGCCGATTTCAAAATATAAGCCGCTGATAATAAACCCATTGCTGCCGGTAAATTGCGCTGATGCAAACTGTAAAATGATCCCAGATTTACCATTTGATTGGCAGTAGCCAACTGCGAAGCGGCATCGCCTGCCAAATTGTAAGATCCAAGACCGGGGCGAAAAGCTTTGGCAAAAACCTCTCCCGCCTCGTTGATCACTCGCGCATAGTGGCGCTCAATTTTTACCGACTCGTCTCCACCGGGAACGGCATCGCCAGCCAATTGTAAGAATGATGAAAAAATTGAGATGCCTTTGGCATGTTGACCGCTTAACACATGAGCAGTAGCCAAATCTTTTTCTAAATCCAAGCGTTTCAGTGGGGTGAGTGTTTGCCAGTCTTTGGGGCTTAATATTGTTTCAAACAGGTTTGCGGCTTGCATATAATTCCCAGCTTTTAACTGAGTTCTGGCAAGTTTCAGGCGCAATTGAAAAATTTGTTTTGGATCTGTTTCGGGTCTATTCCCAAGTATAGAAAGTGTGCGTTCTGCATGGGCAATTGCGGCCTTGGTGTCACCCCGGGCCAAGGCTTGTTCAAACCGTTTGTTGGAAAGATCAGGATTGATCAGTTCGGAAATAAAATAAAACCCCGTAAATCCAAGAGCTGCCAATAAAAAGAACGTTGCCAAGATCATAGGTAGTCGGGTTGCAGAATTTTGCGCCATATTTATTCCATCGGTTCAGGCATGGGTTTGATTGAGTCATGGGCATGATTTGACGCCTCTGTTTTAAGAAAACAGGCGGCCAAGACGATCCCACCACTCCCCATTATCATGTTTAATCTATCACTGAACGATGAGATTGGCGAGGGCCCTATGGTGAAACAATAAATTTGATGCATGTTGCTGAATATAGTTTTAGTCTTGACCTTTTATGCCTTTTATCAATTACCCTCTCTCAAATCATAGGCAAATGATTCGCTTGTGGGATTCATCAACCTCAAATATTTGGGAAGACATCAATAATTATGGTGATAAATAATGATGAGGTGGAAAATTCTGCCGAGATAGCATTGGAGCCGTTAACCGGTAGGCGACGCCTTTATCTGATGCGCCATGGTCATGTTGATTATTTTGCGCCGGATCTAACCGATCCAAGGGGCGTGGCCTTGACCCAAAAAGGTATAGAGCAAGCAACAGCCGTCAAAGAGGCTTTGTCAAAAATTGAGTTCGATTTTGCTTGTTGTTCCGGGCTTTTGAGAACCCGGCAAACCGCTAAAATTGTGCTTTCCGGCCAAAAGCTTGCCCTTAATTTACATGAAGATTTGCGCTTTGAGGAATTAAAAAGTGGTTGGATAAAAGCCGAGAGCCGGGAAGAATTAGCGGCGCGATTAGCATTTTGCTTCGATCAGGCGGATCAACCATCTGCCCGCTTTATGAGCGATGGCGAAATATTTGGTGAAGCGCAAATCCGTATCATTGCAGGATTGATGGACATCTTAACAAAGAAAAGCTGGAAATCAGGTCTATTGGTCGCTCATGAAGGAGTGAATCGGATTCTATTAAGTTGGGTCCTAAGCGGGGGGCTTTCTTGTGTGAACGCCCTCGAGCAAGATTTATGCGGTGTCAATGTGATTGATTTTGACGTTGTCCCCGGCGGCATTGACACTCATAACAGCGTGAAAATCGAGCGTGCAGTTTTGAAACTAATGAATATTACGCCCTATGATATTGTCAAAAAGGGATTGCCGCGAACGAGCTTAGAGCATTTGTTCGAGGTTGATTTTGGGGCCTCAAGACCAGCGCGGAGTTAAAGCATTTTTTATGGAACAAGCGGCGACAGAGCTGACCTCATATTTTCCAGTTTCATGGTTTCAGCCTGGTTTTTTGGCAAATATGCAAATTTTGGCTATATTGATGCCTGATTTGAGGTTACCATTATGAACATATAGTGGGAATTGGTTTCTTGGGAAAATGGAGGCATTTATGCCGTACGGTGTAAGACGTGGCTTTAAATCACCTGGTGAATTTGGCTTGATGGATATGCTGAGCCTTGGCTCCGCGGGTGCTGCAGGCATCGTTGCCGCCTTAGTCACGGATTATCAACAAAGCGCAGAGGGGGCTGCGCTTTATACGCTTAATCGTTGGGCTGTTTCGCTGGGATCTTTGGTGGGTTTCCCTGAAATCCCGCTCTTTACGGTTATCATTGCTATTATCGCACTCGGAGCTGGGTCGATTTTTTATTTTCAACCTATAACGCGGCAAGGCGCCTTTGCTCAAGGATTTGGACTTTTAGCCGTTATCATGACGGCTATTCCTGATGATTTTGCATCGGGCATAGAAAATATTGTGAGCGATCCCAACTTCCAGGGCATTTTTTCCGCGCCGGCGACACTCGAACCCTCTAATATCAATTTTGAAGGGCAGGGATTGCTCGATCAACACAGTGGGCAATCTGCACGCGTCATTAATGCTTCTTTGCTGCATAATGCTCCTAGCGCCAACATCGATGCGAGTAAATCGGAGCCAACCCAGATCAATGTCGCGCTTGATGATAGAAAAGGTGCGCAATACGTTGTGCGCCTGTATGTAACCTTTGAGGGAGGGTTCAGCGGAGATATCAATAGTTTAATACGCCGGGGACATTTGCGCGGTAAATTACATAATGAAGATACTGGCGAAAGCTATAATCTGTTTCGTAATGCTGGCGGTGTGATCCGTCACAGTAGCGACGTCATCACCATTGATGCGGGTATTCCAGCACGCAGCCAAAAAGCAAAGCTATGGGTGAGAATTGAATGCACGGATCATAAGATTGAAGTCCAATCGGCTGAAGCTATTTTGGGCGAGCAATTGGTCTGGAAGATGACGGTTAAGAAATCAAATGTACCAATGTTTTGGCAGCGTTTAAATCGGGTGTATTGGTTCTAAAGGTTATGCAGACGATGAGGAACACTTGATGGACCTCGCTTTCTTCTGGTTATTTGTCGGCATCTTTGTATTTGTTTCGGATATCGTCGCAGATCAAAGTCATGAAGATATGGCATCTGACATGCCTTCCCACATCGTCTGTGATGATTCCGAGAACGATGATTTTACGGGGTGCAAAATCTCAACTTATGACAATAATGAATATACCATATGCGAGTTTTCAAACCGTTTTGAAATTGACAACGGGTCAAATGAAGAGAGCTCCACGCATATCAGTCTAAATTTGCGTGATGATAATAATGTCGTTTTGGCAACTTTCAAAAATCTCAAAAATTATCTTGGGCGTATAAATCCAACAAGAGAATTAGTTTTTGCGATGAATGCGGACATGTATGATAAGCATCGCTTGCCAATTGGATTGTATGTAGAAAATGGGGAGATATTAAAACAGATCAATCAACGCGATGGGCCCGGAAATTTTCATTTAAAACCAAATGGGGTATTCTATCTCTCCAGAATAGGCGAAGAGAGTGATAGTCTCGTAGCACATGTTGCTGATACCAAATCCTTTTTAAAGACGGATATTACTCCTTTTTACGCAACACAATCAGGGCCAATGTTAGTGATAAAAGGAACCCTGCACCCAAGATTTTTAAAACACTCTACATCTCGCAAAAGGCGAAACGGTGTAGGGGTAAGCGGTGATGGGATGAGATTATATTTTGTGATTTCAAACGAAGCTGTGACTTTTTATGAATTTGGCAGTTTTTTTAAAGATCATTTACAAACTGAAAATGCCCTTTTTCTGGATGGCACAATCTCTAAAATTTTTTCAACTCATATTGGTCGCCATGATCGTGGTAGTGCCATGGGGCCAATGATCGCGGTGACACGAAAACGGCCAAATCCTTGAAACTGCTTATATGTTGGCCATTGCGGGTTTTTACTTATTGCGCAATCGGTGATAGGTTAAAAACCATATTTGTGATTTCAAATGCCATTATTTCGCATGATAGATAGTAAACAATGAAAAATAACGCTTAAAAAGATTAAGAGAGGATAGGCATGGCTGCCAATAGATATTCATCAATCGCTATTTTTTTACACTGGTCGATAGCGCTATTGATTATAGGGCAGATTGTCGGGGGGCTGGTGATGGTGGAATTTTTGGGCAAGGGGAGTGCCTTGAAATTTGAAATTTACCAGTGGCATAAATCATTCGGCATTCTGATCTTAGCCTTATCAATTTTACGCTTACTATGGTGCCTCACGCATCGCCCACCATCGCTTCCCGATAAGATGCCGGGCTGGGAGAGGAGGCTGGCAGGTTTTACCCACATAGCATTTTATGGATTCTTAATCAGTATGCCTTTAGTTGGATGGGCAATGGTTTCTGTTTCTCCTCTGGGCATATCCACATATCTTTTTGAAACAATCCGGTTGCCGCATATGCCTTTTTGGGAAGGACAGGACAATCTTGTTGACCTTGAAAACCTATTTAAGCAAATCCATGAATATATGGGTTTTGCAATGATAGGATTATTACTGCTCCATATCGGGGCCGCATTAAAACACCATTTTCATGATCGCGATGATATTTTATCGCGCATGCTTCCAATGATAAAATCTCCAAATTCCTAAAACGAAAGAAACATCACTATGTTCGCCAAATTTTTGTTTTTGCACTTAACTCTTTGTATTTTAATTCTTGCCGGATGCGGTGACACCTCTACCGAAGTTACTGAAGAAACTTTGTCGTCCAATAAAGCGGCCTCTTCAGAGGCTGCATCCTCAGACTCTGGATCAAAAGAAACAACACAGACTGAGGACAATCATCAGGTACAGTCAATCTCACAGTCTGATATTGGGACTGGCATCGGGGCTGGTGTTTCACAAGACGCCGAAGTGGTTCCTCCTGCATCTAGCGCTGAAGCTGAGACGCCAAACACGAAAGAGGATATCGCTCGCACAGTAGCGCCAGACGAGGGTAATGATGCGTCAACACAGCCAGCCGTGACGCAAGAGACAAGCGCGGTGGAACAACCGAGCTCTCATGATTGGAATGTGGATTATGGAGCATCATCCTTATCCTTTACCGGAACGCAGACGGGTAACAAATTTACTGGTAAATTTGAAAAATTTGATGCCAAAATTCGTCTTAACCCAGAGGATTTATCTACTGCCATTATTGAGGTCAGTATTGATATGAGTTCTGCAAAAACAGGTGACCGTCAACGTGATGATGCCATTCCGGGAAAAGACTGGTTTGATGTCAAAATGTTTCCAAAAGCCCAGTTTCTCTCAAGTTCGATCGTGCGCGTTGAAGGCGATGAATATTCTGCGGCTGGTACTCTTACAATTCGTGATATCTCTAAAGATGTTAGCTTGCCCTTTACCGTAAAGATTGAAGGTGATGAAGCAATGGCCACTGGCGGGCTCAGCGTGCAACGCAATGGTTTTGGGATCGGTCAGGGGCAGTGGGCTAGTGATGAATGGGTTAAGTTTGATGTCGGTATCGATTTTACAATTAACGCGCAGAGACAATAAATTTCTATAAATATAGATGCGTTTATCGTTAGGGAGGTAGATATGCTCGAGGCTAATTCTGGACAGAGTACGGAGTTTTCGACAAAGCCTGACGGTACTGATTTTGTTGCCCCTCCCAAAGGGAAACATGCAGAACGCGTAGTCTTGTTTTTCCGATTATTTGTCGGTCTTTTGTGGGGGATGGGATTTTACGTACTCGATAAGGGTTTTGTTGACGTCGATACCCAATATGTAACGATCATTCGTTTGATTATTATGTTTGCCCCTCTGCCATTGATTTTCGGTGTGGGCAATATTCCGCCTAAAAAACTACTTTTATGGTTTTTAATAACCGTCATTGGTTTGATCATTGTAGGTTTTTTTCATTCTGCGCCTGCGTGGCAGGGAATGGATGGGTTATAGACAATATGGCTCTTTTCCATAATTATCATTTTTATTATTCATGAGTTTGTGCAGGCAAGCGTGCATCAAAATAAATTTATTGCGCCCTATCACGTATATTTCGATCAGTCATGGCATCACGCATTTCAAGTCGGATTGGCATTGGGCTTTTTAGGCGCGTTTTGGATTGTTTTATTTTTAGGGGCGTGGCTTTTCAATATTATTGGTCTGCCTTTCTTTGCGGAAATCATTACAAAGCAATTATTCGTCTGGATCATATCCCCCATTGTCTTTGTGTTAGGCGTGCATCTTACGGATTCTGGATCAAGTTTGACCCGCGGGGCCAGACAATTAGGGCTGACCTTATTGTCATGGCTCGCCATTTTAATGACCGTCATCTTAATCGCATTTGTGACAAGTCTTCCCTTTACGGGCGTTGAAAAACTCTTTGAAACCAAAAATACCACTTTAGCCTTGTTGTCTTCTGCTGCGATGATGGTGTTATTGATTAATGCTGCTTTCCAAGTCGGAGAGGCGCCTAAATCTTCAATTTTGAGAGCAATTGTTCGCTTGAGTACTTTCCCGTTGATGGCGATTTTAGGGTTGGCAGCCTACGGCTTGTGGCTCAGAATTGCGCAGTACGGATTAACGCCTGCTCGTGTTATTGCTGGTGCTGAGCTTATTATATTAATTTTTTATGGAATTGGCTATTTATTTGCAGCCCTTAAGCCCGGAGAATGGCTGGTCACTATTAAACCGGTCAATTTGGCTTGTGCATGGATGGTTGTTGGAACTTTGTTTATGCTCATGATACCTCTTGGTGACCCTGCACGTGTTTCAGTCGCTAATCAGGTCGGACGGTTGGATAAAGGAAAAGTTGATCCCAACGCGTTTGATTTTAAATTTTTAGCGAATGAAAGATCAGGGCAGTACGGCAAAAAAGCTTTGAGTGCGCTATCCTCCAAGACTGGCAATGAGCGCAATCAGCGTATTGCACTGCTTGCTCAAAAAGCTAAGGAATTTTCCGAGTCGGGTAAAAATTATTATTCCAATACAGAAGAAACCTATAATAAGCGCAGAGATGCAATCCGGTTGGTAAAATCAACTAAAGATTGGACTGGCGCCCCATTGTTAGACGAAATTCCCGATGAGATCATTCTACCGTCTTCGAAGGTTGACGATGTGATTGGCGAATGCTTGCGCGAGAAAAACTATTTTGATCGATTTGATGCGCAAAACAGGAACCGTCGGTTTCGAAAAGAGGAAGGTCGGGATGTTTCTGATCGTCAATCTCAAAATGGCTACTCATATGAAGGTAGGTGCCCGGCGAGATTTATCGATGTCGATTTTGACGGCGATTTAGATTTTTTAATATGGATCAATGCCGGCGATTATAAAAACAGATATCGAGGGTTTTCGTTCAGAATTTTCATAAGAGATGAAAATGAAAAATGGCGATATGAGGTTTTAACTAAACAGAAAACACAACACTCTAGTTCCGGGAATTTCAAAAAAGACAAAATGACGAGCGCAACTGACTATATGGATAAAATGCGTTCAAGATTTTTAAATTTAAAGCCTGTACTGAGGACGGATCGTGATTTCGAGGTGAATGGGAAGCGCTATCGCTTGTCCGAAATAGGTGACGGTGTTTCAAAAGATGAGATGAGAAAATCCGTTGAAATGCTGGGAGATCGCGAAGTCCCGGAGGCGCTGTTAGAAGCGCGAAGACTCGAAAACCTTATTGCTCAGTGTGCAAATGGAAAAAACATGCGGAATGTGACCCGATATGTGGAAAAATGCTACGGACGTTATTTCGACATTGATGAGAATGGGGTGGAAGAGTTTTTGGTCATAAAATTCAACAGAAATTTCACAATTGATGTCAATGCTTATGCCTTTAAAAACAAAGAATGGTCAGAATTGGGGAGTCTTCGTGTCGAATCCACTATGAAATTCAAATCTTCAAATAATAGAAATAAAAAAATGGATCGCACCATCAAATCGATGAAATTGCTCCCCCCTCTGACAGGTGATTTGGAGGTTGAGGGGCAAAAAATTTATTTGTTTCCTAATTCTAATTGATCTGACGTGCTGTCTCTTTGAAGCGTGAAAAAGCATATAATATAGCGCCGATCGCGATCAGGAATAATGCTGCGCTGGCTTCTCGCGGGCTGGACTTTAAAACGTAAAGCAATGTCCATCCATTTAAGGTGAGATAAAGCAAGGGTGTTATGGGGTAAAAGGGGACTTTGAAAGGACGTTCTAGGTCTGGTTCGCGAAACCTCAAAATATAGAGGCCTAAAACGGTGATGAAGCTATTGAGGGCGAGCGTGAATCCTGCAAAAATCAACACGCTTTCGAAGGTAGAGGTTAAAATAAATCCTATACTGATAACCGATTGTGTAAGGATTGCACGAGTTGGGATGCCATCTTGATTGGTTCTTGCAAGTGGGGAGAAGAGTGAAAAATCCTCGCCTATGACCTGCAAAACTCTGGGGCCAGCAATGGTCATGGCGCTGACGGTTGAGATTAAAAGAGCGGCTAAAATTAAGCCAGTAAATTTTGCGCCGAGTGGGCCGAAAACGGTTTCTGCCGCGATATAGCCAATTTCCAGCTGACCGGTCATGGCTTCGATAGGGGTGACGATTAAGAAAACAGCGTTCAAAGCGATGTAAACTAGCATCACGGTTAATGTGCCAAAAAATAAAATTTTCGGAAGTTCGCGTTGCGGATTTTTCAATTCACCGCTTAAATAAGTGGCGGCGTTCCAGCCTGTATAAGCATAACTGACATAGATGAGTGATATGGCAAAGGCACTGCTAAAGAGAAGATCTTGATCTCCGCTCACTGGGAGCAAGCTGATGGGCTGGAAATCCGTGTTAAAGATTAATGCTGCGATACAAAAACCAACCATTACGATTATTTTTAGAGCTGTAAAAGCGCCCTGCAGTTTACTGCTACCATCGCGTCTGCCGCCGTGGACAAGAGCCAAAATAATAACCAAGGCGCACGCCAATCCTTTTACCAACCAGCTATGGTTATCATCCGTCGATGATAGGTTTTGCCCCAGGATGGATGTTGAATAAGCGCCAAACGTCATGGCGGCGAGCGCAACAGGAGCAGAAAATCCAATTGTGGAAGAAATCCAGCCGGAAATAAAACCGGCTGAGGGATGGAAAATGCGCGACAGAAAATTATATTCCCCCCCCGATCTGGGGAGCGCTGCGCCGATCTCGGCATAGGAGAGTGCGCCACACAGAGCCGTCATGCCACCGATGACCCAAAGCATAAGCAGCACAAATCCTGACTGGATAGTGACGAGTTGATAGCCAAGAGAGGTGAAAACACCAGTGCCAATCATATTGGCAATGACGATCGCTAGCCCTGTTCGGGTAGTGAAAATTTTCTCCATGGCCAAGCCCTCCTGAAGGTAATTGCGTTGCAGGCGGTATCTTCACAGATTTTGCATAAAAAAGCGCCCTAAAATTTTTTTAAGCTGTGGCGTTAGAATGGGGAAGTTTGCATGGGATCACGAAAATCCAGTGATTTTCTGAAGCACAATTATGTAAAAGCCACTGTAAATTGTGAATTACTGTCGGCAGCGACATCTATGATGGACAAAACTAACGGGTGTTTTTACAAGGGAGAACCAATTCTAATGCTGTCCTGGAGTGAAGTCTCAACCCTTTAGGCTCTCTTTTAGGCTCTGCGGCTCTTGTTACAATTTTTCAAAAAGTGAAAATTATGCGTTTATCACGATTTTATTTGCCGGTTTTAAAAGAAACGCCAGCTGAAGCGACTATCATTTCCCATCAATTGATGCTGCGGGCCGGAATGGTGCGCCAACAAGGGGCAGGGATCTATGCTTGGTTGCCTCTGGGATTTCGAGTTTTAAGAAAGATCGAACAAATTGTTCGTGAAGAACAGGATCGGGCGGGCGCTATTGAGATGTTAATGCCGACGATTCAACCGGCTGACTTATGGCGCGAATCTGGGCGTTATGATGCTTATGGCAAAGAGATGCTGAGAATTAGCGATCGTCACGATCGAGAAATGTTATATGGCCCGACCAATGAGGAGATGATTACAGAGATATTTCGTGCAGGGGTGCGCTCTTACAAAGACCTCCCAAAGATTCTCTATCATATTCAATGGAAATTTCGAGATGAAATTCGCCCCCGCTTTGGCGTGATGCGCGGTAGAGAATTTTTGATGAAGGATTCCTATTCTTTTGATGTCAGCAAAGAAGAAGCCCGGCGCAGCTATAATCGAATGTTTTTGGCGTATCTGCGCACCTATGCCCGCATGGGATTAAAATCAATCCCGATGCGCGCGGACACAGGACCGATTGGCGGGGATCTCTCTCATGAATTTATTGTCTTAGCAGACACGGGTGAAAGTGAGGTTTTTTGTGACCGTGAGTTGGTCGATATGCCCGTACCAGCGGCCGATATCGATTATGATAGCGATTTGCAAACCCTGGTTGATGAGCGCACATCTTTATATGCTGCAACTGATGAAATGCATAACCCTGAAGAATTTGAAAAATCCGTAAGCCGTGAAAACCAGATTAAAGCGCGCGGAATCGAGGTTGGGCATATCTTCTTTTTTGGGACGAAATATTCAGATAGCATGAATGCTAAGATTTCGGGCCCGGACGGCAAAGATATCACTGTAGAGATGGGGTCCTATGGTATTGGCGTATCTCGATTACTTGGTGCGATCATCGAAGCCTATCATGATGAGAATGGTTGCAATTGGCCAATTCCCGTAGCGCCGTTTCATGTCGGGATCATCAATTTAAAAGTGGGTGATGACGATGCCGATCAAGCCTGCCAGGATTTGTATAACACGCTAGAGGGAGCAGGAATTGAATGCCTCTATGATGATACAGGCGCGCGTGCCGGCGAAAAATTTGCTAGGATGGATCTGATTGGCCTACCATTTCAAATAACCGTTGGTCCGCGGGGGTTGAAAAATGGTGTGGTTGAAGTCAAATCAAGATCGAGCAATGACAAACAGGAGTTAAGTCTAGAAGCGGCGAAGACCTATATCGTGGCCCAAATCAAAGAAGGGTTGAAGGTCGTGTAAATTAATGAACAACTGTATTTTCACGCGCGATGTTTGATATCTGTGTGTCGGATGGTATGTTTTTATGCTCGGAATAATCAAGATATTCTTTTAAAATCTCCACCAGATTTTGCATTTTCAATGGCTTTTCGAGACAAGCGGTCATGCCCTTTTGGATATAAGAAAGCTTTTGCTCTCTCATGGCATTGGCTGATAAGGCAATGATAGGGGTTTGTGCATTCGGATTTGATTTCTGTCGAATTTCCTGAGTAGCTGTAATTCCGTCTTTGTTCGGCATTTGAATATCCATAAATATGATGTCGAATTTGTTTTTTAAACTTTCATTGATTACCTCCTGACCGTCTTTGGTAATGATTGGTTGTATTTTGAGTTTATTCAAAAATCGACTAATGATCAGCCTGTTTGTACGGTTATCCTCTGCAACAAGAACATTTGTGTGTTCATTAAATGAGATCGTTGCTCTGGTTTGATGTTCCTCGCTTTCTGAAAAAGCTTCTCCTTCAATTAATGGAAAAGTGAACCAGAATACGCTTCCGCTTCCTGGCTTACTTGTAACGCCAATTTTGCCATTATGCAGTTCAACTAATTGTTTAGCGATGGCGAGCCCAAGACCGGTTCCACCATATTGCCGGGTTGTTGACTTTTCTGCTTGTTGGAACTTTTCAAATACTCGTGCGCAAGCCTCTTGGCTCATGCCAATACCCGTATCAGTGACTGAGATTTTAATTTCATCACGATAGGATCCGCGCTCCATGCGAATCTCGACAACTCCATTTTCAGTGAATTTAAGGGCATTACTGACAAAATTCATTACAACTTGTTGTAAGCGAACGGGGTCGCCTTTAATTCTCAAGGGGATTGACTCATCAATTGAGAGTTTAAGCTGAATGTTTTTCTCATTCGCTATGTGCCCCATAGATGAAAAAACACTATCAACAATTTGATCTCGGTTAAAGGATATTGTCTCTAATTGAATGCCGTTTGCGGCAATTTTAGAAATATCAAGAACATCATTAAGAATGGTAAGCATACTATTTGCTGATGATGAGCCTATTTCGAGTAAGTTTTTTTGATCATCTGATTGCTCAAAATCTTTTAACAATTGCAATATGCCGATGATCCCATTAAGAGGCGTCCTAATTTCGTGGCTCATACTCGCTATAAAATCTGATTTTGCCTCATTTGCATTTTGGGCCTCATTTTTTAATTCGACTAATCGTTGGGTAGTATTCTCCATCTGTGATTGGAATATCGTGATTGCGGCAATCGAGCTAATGATCAACATAATCAGTGTAAATCCGACCCATCCGGGTACGGTTAAATAGGTCAAAATCAGCACATCAAAAATAATAATCGAGCTCACTATAATTCCATATCGAGCGCCTAAAATTAATGCGGCCAAAAAAGGAATACCAGATAAATAAATTGCTGTAGGCCATAGTGAACCATCATTGGAAATGGCTAGGATGGTAAGATGAATAGTAATATAGATGACCAAAATTAAGCCACCAAGATCAATGCGTCCAGTTCGCGCAACAAAAAGGGGCACTATCAGAACGATAATAGGGCACAATACCCGGTAGAGAGAAAGAAACGGCGCCGCCTCTAGCGTGGCCATAAAGGAAAGGCTGCCCGATAAAACGCCAATGCATCCTATCAAAAGGGACATAGATGCCACTAAGCGCTTTCTTGCTGCGTATAAGTAATCATCATTGAGAACGGGCGGCCAAAATATTTCATATAAAGAGGATGTCTGGCCTGGTGTTGTGAGCATTTCGGTCGATTTCATAAGGTTAAAATTTTTGAAAAATTACAAAGAGTACGAATAGTTTGCGGTGCTGTTAACCTTATCTATAGGGGGTAAAATCTAATTAAATATGAAAAAACAATATTAAATGCTATTTACGTTTATTTTGGTGGGGGTGCCCGTTATAGGCATTTTTGAAGCTATCGCTTGATAAATAACCAGCATCAGACATTATGACTTGGTTTTTGCGCTCACCGGGGGGGGGGGCACACATGAGGTTAGGGCGAAAATGGCGTATTACTTTTTGCCGGTTTCATTATAGTTATGGTTGATTATGCATGAGCCGGCAGAGAATGTTAAAATTGGGGCGTATAAACTAAATGAAAATTGTTATTCTCACGGGCGCGGGGATCTCGGCAGAGTCAGGAATCGCGACTTTCAGAGACAATGAGGGGCTCTGGGCCAATTATGACTACCGTGAATTGGCAACCCCTGAAGGTTTTTCTGCTAACCCTGAACTGGTGCATAAATTTTATAATATGCGACGAAAGCAGCTTCAAACTGTTTGCCCCAATGCTGCACACTTAGCTCTTGCTGAAATGGAAAGCGATTTAAAAAAGAGAGGCAATTTGCTGACTTTGATTACGCAAAATGTTGATGATCTTCATGCGCGGGCGGGATCTCGGTTGATTTACCCTATGCATGGAGAATTATTAAAAATCAGCTGTTCTCACTGTAATCAAGCGATGGAATGGCTGGAGGATCTTACGACAAAGACACCTTGTCCAATTTGTTCGATTGCTGGGGGATTACGCCCTTATGTCGTCTGGTTTGGTGAACAACCGAGGTTTCTTAGTGAAATCGATCAGGCTATGTGCCGTGCAGATATGTTTGTTTCTATTGGCACGTCAGGCTCAGTTTACCCCGCTGCGGGGCTCGTTCATGATGCTCGGGTTGCGGGCATAGAAACGGTTGAGTTAAATCTTGAACCTTCTGATAACGCTCATCAATTTGATCAGGGCCATTATGGGCCAGCGAGCGAAATTGTTCCGCAATGGGTCGGTTCAATGAAGTCCAGAATTCTCGATTGAGGTAAACAATATCGTTCTTCCGTCTTGACGTATCTGAAAAAAGAGTTACTTAGATTGACATATATTCCGGACATTAAAGTACAAGATCACAATCCTGATTAGGATAACCCCAAACCTGTCCGGTGATCCAGAAACGGAGTGCTATTTGCCCATGTTTTCGGGTGATTTATTGAGGCGCTCCTATGAGCCAATGAAGGTACCTAAGATGGCACGAAATAAATCCAGACCCCGTAAAGGGCGTGCAACCAAAAAAACCGGTAAGTCCGCGGGGGCTGCTTCAACAAACGCTAATCTGAATGCAGATGCCTCTACTCAGGAGTCGCCCGTCATTGAGGGGCGCGCTGAAGAAAAGAATAAGAAGAAACAAAAAACCAATCCACTCGAATTTTTTCAGCAAGTTCGCTCCGAAGGTGAAAAAGTGAGTTGGACCGGATCTAACGAGACAATGATTTCAACCATCATGGTGCTGATTATGGTTCTGGTTATGGTTGTATTCTTCTTTATTGTTGACCAGGTCTTACGATTTGGAATTTGTTCGATATTGCCAATTAATTGTGCAACTTAAATTTTAATCTCTTGCCAGCCAATTGCTGGTTCTCGATCAAGGACCCATTTTATGTCCCACCAATGGTACATTGTTCACGCCTACTCCAATTTCGAAAATAAAGTGGCAGAAGCTATTCGCCAAGCTGCGAGCGAAAAAGGGCTTGATGAATATTTCGAAGAAGTTTTTGTCCCAACAGAAGAAGTTGTTGAGGTACGTCGGGGACGCAAGATCAATGTAGAGCGACGTTTTTTTCCAGGTTACGTACTGGTGAAAATGATTATGAACGATGATACTTTTCACTTGATCAAGGGAACCCCAAAGGTCACAGGGTTTTTGGGTAGTCAAACCAAACCGATGCCGGTGAATCAAAAAGAGGTCGATCGTATTCGCGGGGTTATTCAAGAAGGTGTTGAAAATCCACGTCCAACGATTCTCTATGAAATTGGCGAGAGCGTAAAAGTTATCGATGGACCTTTTGCATCCTTTTCTGGTGTTGTTGAGGGGGTTGATGAAGAGGCGGCGCGCTTAAAAGTCTCTGTTTCGATTTTTGGGCGGGCGACGCCAGTTGAGCTTGAGTATGCTCAAGTTGAAAAATCCGATGGAAATCCTGGCTAATCATAAAATTGAGTTATACACATGGAACTACGTGAAATTGAACCGCGTCATCTTTTGCAAGGCGAAACAGGAGATTGGGAGGTCATTATCGGTCTCGAAGTTCATGCTCAGGTAACCTCTCAATCGAAATTGTTTTCTGGCGCTCGAGCGACTTATGGGGCGGGGCCAAATGAAAATGTATCGCTGGTCGATGCGGCGATGCCCGGTATGTTGCCGGTTATCAATAAATATTGTGTTGAACAGGCGGTCAGAACAGGGCTTGGTTTGAATGCACAAATTAACTTATGGTCTCGTTTTGATCGCAAAAATTATTTTTACCCTGATCTCCCGCAGGGCTATCAAATTTCCCAATACTTGGATCCCATTGTTGGTGAAGGGGAAATTGAAGTTGAGGTGACACCTGATGAAACCATTACGGTTGGTGTTGAAAGATTGCATCTTGAGCAGGATGCTGGAAAATCAGTGCACGATTTAAGTCCGAAGCACTCTCATGTTGATTTGAATCGTTCTGGCGTTGCACTGATGGAAATTGTATCAAAACCGGAAATGCGTTCAGCCGATGAAGCTGCAGCTTATTTTTCCAAACTTCGCACTATTGTTCGCTACTTGGGAACATGTGATGGCAACATGGAAGAGGGGTCAATGCGCGCAGACGTTAATGTTTCTGTGCGCCGTCCTGGTGGTGAACTTGGAACGCGTACAGAAACAAAGAACGTAAATTCGTTACGTTTTGTCCGTCAGGTGGTCAATTACGAAGCAAGACGTCAGATTCAGGTGCTGGAATCTGGTGGTGAGATTGATCAGGAAACATTGCTGTTTGATGTGAAAACAGGTGAAACCAGAACCATGCGCTCAAAAGAAGATGCCCATGATTACAGATATTTTCCTGATCCTGATTTGTTGCCTCTCGAGCTTGATCCTGCCTGGGTGGAGCAGATAAAGGCCAGTCTTCCTGAACTACCGGACCAAAAGAAAAAACGTTTTTCTAGTGATTATGGTTTATCTCCCTATGATGCGAGTGTTCTCGCTATGGATAAGGATAAAGCCGACTTTTTCGAAACGGTAGCGAAGGGGCGCGATGGAAAGTTGGCTTCAAATTGGGTCACAACAGAATTGTTTGGCGCTTTGAACAAGGGCAATTTAGAAATCTCGCAATCGCCCGTGTCTGCCGTTCAACTTGGCGAGCTTATTGACCTTATTGCTGATGATACAATTTCTGGCCGGATTGCCAAGGATGTCTTTGAAATTATGTTTGAAACCGCTGAAGCACCGGGCAAAATTGTCGAAGAACGCGGATTGAAGCAGGTTACAGATACTGGCGCGATTGAGGCTGCCATTGACAAGATCATCGCTGATAACCCTGAGCAGGTTGCCCAAGTTAAAGAAAAACCGAAGACATTTGGCTGGTTTGTTGGCCAAGTCATGAAGGCGACGGGGGGTAAAGCCAATCCCAAATCCGTTAATGAAATTCTGAAATCCAAACTTGGTGTATAACGGCTTTGCTCGTTAACCCTTGTTAGACGTGAAGCACGCTTTTCTTGTCTTTGGTGTATGGACTGTGAAAAAAGCCCAAAAGCCATAAAAAAACCTTAAAAATATAGGTAACGCAAGGTTTTTGCTTGAAACAAACCTCTAATAACTCATAATCAATTCTGGAAGTGTAACACAGTGTGCATGTTTACGGGGTGGAGTTTGAATATTATTTGTGGGGCTTGGTGTGTATATTTTTGCTTTATTGTTACGTCGCTTATCAGTTTTTTTGTTTCTAATATCAATACTCAATCTTGAGAGCGCGTGGGCGCAAGTCAATTCATGTGCGCCGCGTCTTGAACGCGCCGAAGTCAAGCAAACCGATGGTTTTTTACCAGTCTATCGTTTTAAAGGTAGCAAAGGCTTTGTGATTGGTATTCCTAAAGAGAACCTTGCCCAGAAATACATATTCTCTACCTATCTTGACCAGGCAATTTCGCCATTTTTTGGCGATTACATCCAATCTTCAATTATTCGCTTTGAAGAGAGTGATAAAATTATCCGTGTAATTGAAACTTTTGCAAATGTTACGTATGCAGAAAATAGCCCATTGGCGCGCACACAAAAAGCCAGTTTGAGCGATTCACGCCTCGTCGCGTTTACAAAATTATCTTGTAACGATGATAATTATATTTACGCGATCGTAAGTGACCGATCATTGAAAACACTCGTCATTCCTGCTGTGTTAGAGGTTGCCGCTTCAAGTCGGGTTTCCGCGAATTCACTAGATGTCGCTACAAGTTCAGTTACGGCGTACAAGGATAATGTTAACTTTAGTGTTGATTTAAATATTAGCACGGGCATTTCTATCAATGGCGCGGCTAATGGGCGAAATTTTTCCGCGCGGGTTTCTCACTCAATCATTAGATTGCCAGATGAGGGGTATAAGCCACGATTGGCGGATCCATCAATTGGATATTTACTCGTCAATCGAATAGATTTGTCAAAACTCAATCAGATTGAAAATGATCAACTTATTCGCCGCTGGCGGTTGGAGAAGAAAGACCCTGAAGCAGATTTATCTGACCCAGTAAAGCCGATATTATTCTGGATAGAAAATACTACGCCTTATGCGTTTCGTGCCCCCATAGAGAAGGGTATTCTGGCCTGGAATGAAGCTTTTGAAGCCGCAGGATTTACCAATGCAATTGAGGTTAAAATCCAACCGGACGATGCGAGTTGGGAAGCGGGGGATATAAATTATAATGTCGTGCGCTGGGAGACATCTCCTTATAACGCATCGCGTTTAGGCTTTGGCCCTTCTTTTAGTGATCCGCGTACGGGCGAGATTTTAGCTGCGGATATTTTGCTGAATTTTTCCGGTTTGGCGAGGCGAGTAGGGGATTGGCTGGCTCTGGGTGACTATGATTGGCGCGATCAAGAGCCCCCGGCTACTGTAGGAACGGCGGACCCAATTGCATCGCATAATCAGTCAGAGGAATTAAAACTGGCGAACAGGTTTATTCAAAACAATGGTACTGGGCGTTCTTTTGTTTCGGAAAGTGTGCAAGATTTTCGAGCCTTAAGTTATTTCAATGAAGAAAAAATCGCTGCCCCAAGATTAGCGAGAAAACCGGCCAGTGATGAATTTACAAAGTTGATTAAATTTGGGGGGTTAATCGCAGAAGTTACGGGGCGCGAGACGTCATCAAAAATTGATCGGATACAAAGCGGAGAAAAAATACGCTCTATCTTGAGCGGCGACATCAATAATAAGCAATTGGTCAATGCGTTTGATGGGACGGATAATACCGGTGGCGGCGAAGGGAGTAGTCCACAAGAGCAAGTTTTTTCTCGCATGATCACCGAGTTGGTTACGGATTTAACGATGCATGAGGTGGGTCATACATTAGGACTGATGCATAATTTTGCAGCAAGTCAGTACCGTGATCATAAAGATATTCATGATCGTGACAAAACCAATGGCTTATTGAGTGCTTCGGTTATGGATTATTTGCCAATAAATTTTGCCCCGCCTGGCAAAGAGCAAGGCGATTTTGCCAATACTCGTGTTGGACCCTATGATAAATGGGCTATTGAGTATGGCTATCAGCCTGATTTAGATCAAAATAAGGAAGCGCTTTCGCGCTTGTTGAAAAAGGCTGGTACGCTTGGCCATATATATCGCGGGTTTTCTCTTGATCCATCCATTCGAACTTTTGACCTTACAACGGATCCAGTTGCCTATGCTTTAGATGCGCTTGATCTCTCGCAGAGCTTAATAAAGAACTCAGAGGATTGGTCTGTACGCGAAAATACCAACACGAATATACAGATTTACAATCAGGTTTTGAGAATGCGCCTTCAGGCCTTATCCATCATCATCGGCCAATTAGAGCCATTTGGAGTGGATATTGATCCATCGTTTGAACGTTCTGATCGTAATCGAATTATTGTTTCTCTGACCCCGAAAGAACATCATCTTGAGGCCCTTGATGCTCTTGGTAAGGGTATATTTTTTGCCGATCAGGAGGCTTGGAAGGTTCCATCCAGTTTGACCAAAAGGCTCGGCGATTATGCAAGAGTTTCAACCGGGTATGACGGCGGCAGAGCAATTATTGCGGATCAGGCAATTTCCAGATTGTTGAGCCCCTATCGTTTAATTGATTTATTGAGCGCGAGTGAAAGAGGACCTGAAGCGATCACGGGCGCTCAATATCTTAGAAAAGTCAGGGAAATTGTTGTTGGTAATGATTTTGGGCCATTAGGGCGCCCTTCTTTGGAGCGCCAAAGACAGCAATATACCTATATTCAAGAAATATCTAACATCTTGAGAATCTTTGAATCATCACCAGTATTATTACAACTTTTGGGAATACCAACAGGTAGCTCAATTGACTTAAGGCGGGCGCTTCAAAAAGAATTATCGATAATTGAGCGCGATTTGAGCCTTCCTTATTTCTGGTTGCCACGCGATGTTAAGCGTCATCGGGAAGAGTTACTGCAGATTATTCAGTAGTTTGACTCTTTTTTCTTGAATTTGGATATGATGCATAATTTTTCATTTCGCAACTGGCTCTAAAGTCCCTCGGCGACTCAATTTGAAGTGGAGGGACTTTGAGGTCACCTCGCATTTGCGAGCGCTCAACCTGTAACGACTTAGTCCGGAAATGCATTAGATCACAGCATTTTGCGGGTAACAGACATATTGTCAGTCGCAAAAACTACCCCAACCAATAGGATATAGCCATTATGGTGAAGTCAATGGAATACGAATAGCTATAGTTAAGAATAAGATATTCAGATACCATTAGAGCCCAATTCAAAATTACAATTGAGTGATTTCAGCGACTTATGATTCTG
>CAYZLR010000024.1:0-39689 GCA_964479275.1 uncultured Caulobacterales bacterium | reverse complement strand
CGCCATAGAGAAACCCGCCAGTGGCGGCCAGACTAATGGTCAGAGAGAGTTTTGACGGTGAAGGCATATTTTGCACTCCTGCTAATATGGCTAATATTTTCTATCAGAGTTTGCGTTTGTAGATCGTGTTGATTTGGGCTCCCATTCGGGCGCACCAAAGAGATACATCCATGCGTCACCAATGCCCTTTGCACTGACTATATTCTTTCCAAGCCGCCAGAAACCGTGAAAAAAGCAACGAGCGGAGATGCCAGAAAACGCAATGGCGAATTAATTTCCGGGATGGGCTTAACAAGGCCATAGACAATTTTTTCATCTTCCTTCACGAAAGTGCCAAACAAACGATCCCATATGATAAAAATGCCCGCATAATTGGCATCAAGATATTTCCTATTTGATGCGTGATGAACCCGGTGATGCGAGGGCGTATTGAAAATCCATTCAAATGGGCGTGGGAGCTTTTTCACCGCCTCTGTGTGCAATGCCGTCTGAAATAACTGTACGAACATTTCAGCAAAAAAGACAACAAACGGATTGAACCCCAGAAAGACGAGCGGCAGATGAAAGAAAATAGGCCAAACACCATCCATCGGTCCAAACCGATAGGCCACAGAAATATTGAAGAAGGGCGAAGAATGATGCACAGAGTGGGTCGCCCATAATAAGTTGACCCGGTGCATGGAGCGATGCTCCCAGTAATAGGCAATATCAGCTAGCACCACGCATATTGCAATGCTCGCCCAATTTACCGGAATCTCAAACAGCGCGAATTCGGCAACGCTGAAATAGGTTGTGATATAGAGCCCTGTCAGGAGGGTGAAATTTACGATCAAGAACATAACAAGGGTCAGATAGTTCGTAATTGTATCACCGATAAGCGACCACTTCAGCTTTCCGAGAAAAATGTAGCGCACAAGTTAAAACACGAGAAAAGCAATGGAAAAATAGAAAAACCATTCCCCAATCCATTCTTCCCAACCATAAATTTCTGTTTCGCTGAGAGTTTTGAACAACCAGTCCATTCTGCTCGCTCCAGTTCATTGCTTGTCATGTTTAATTGTTAATATGCTGATCAATATATAGCCTGTCAAGAATGACCTCCATAGTGCAGGCATACGCCCCCAAGCATTTCTCTAAAACGCGACACTCTTAAGTATCACATAAAAGACAGTGACCACTTATTGATGGTGATATCAATACGCACTAAAAACTTAGATCAATTCTAACAAGGGAGAGCATCGCGTCGAACTTTACGCTTCGCGCGCATTTTTTTAGTTATCAAGAAAAGGCCTAAAACCTTTTCATGATGCGTACCAACCCGAAAACTTGGCAGAAACAATACTAAAATCTCTACAGATACTAAGTAAACTTCAGAAATTTTGCTCAAGGTGATACGCTCTTTGAAAAGAACTCAATTTACTCGCGCCACCCCTTGACCAAAAAAGACAATAAAAATAAGCAACAGCGTAAATAGAGCCACGAACACAAAGCGTGCTATTGCCGCGCCATAAGTATAGTCAATATCATTAAACTGCAGTTTTATATCGCTTTTTCTAATCCATTCTGAAATGATTACGCCATGATGAAAACTTTATCCCCACTGATTATTGATCCGGCATTATTTTCTCCAGAAGCGATTAGCCCGGAGACGCAAAAAGCCAACGATGAAATTGAAAACGCCCTTAAGGCCATGCCACCTATTTATGAAATTGGGGCAGAAGCTGTGCGAGAGGCACGCAAGAATGGTATCGGGCTTCTCGCATTGGAGCCATTTTCTGATATTGCTCAATGGCGAACAATAAAAGCAAACGGGCTGGAAGTCCCAATTCGAGTTTTTACACCGGAAACTATTAACGGTATTTACCTTCACATTCACGGTGGCGGCCATACACTTGGTTCTGCAGACAATCATGATCAAATGCTCGAAGGGTTAGCCAAACAATTAAACATTGCAGTTATCAGTGTTGAATATCGGCTGGCCCCAGAAAACCCATGGCCAGCTCAACCCGACGATTGTCAGGCTGCAGCTACCTGGCTGGTCGATAATATGGAAAAAGAGTTCGGCACCAATAGATTGACAATCGGTGGTGAAAGCGCTGGTGCGCATCTATCTATGGTGACCATGTTACGTTTACGCGATCATCATGGCTTCACCGGTTTTGTTGGCGCAAACTTGATTTATGGAATTTATGACATGACGATGACCCCTTCAATGGAAAATTGGGGATCACGCAATCTTATTCTCAGCACACCAATCGTAAAATGGTTTGGCGATAACCTTCTGCCTCCTGAAAAATTTTCAATAGCAGAGAAAAGGGCTCCAGATATATCCCCCATTAATGCAAAACTGGACGGCATGCCCCCCGCTCTTTTTACAGTAGGCACACTTGACCCATTGATTGATGATACGCTCTTTATGGCTGGGCGCTGGATAAGCACAGGCCTGAAAACCCAATTAGAAATTTATCCGGGCGGCATCCACGCTTTCGATGCACTGCCAATTCAAATTGCCAAACAAGCCAGAGAAAAAATGGCGAATTTTTTGAGGGATTGCATTAAAAATTAATGCATTTTGCGCGTCTGCGGGAACCGATTGAACTGCAATAAATGCGAAAAAAGAAAGACTTTAAGCACCTCGGCGTCTCAATTTGAATTGGAGGTGCTTTAAAACGTATCCGTATCAAATGGCATTAAGGAAGCGCTTTAGATCTTGAATCTACGTACGATTCTCACTTACTGAACCAATTTTTTTTGCGTGCTAAAATGTGCTCCTGCCCACGTAAATCTGACTGTTCGGGACCGGGTTTTGCCGCCACGCCTGCAGGTGTTTTAATATCGTTAGGGTTCCATGGCCCATAACTAAAGCTTTGAGCTCCAGCCCCAGGTTGATAGCCTGTCAAACTACCCCGACCCGTCATCGTCGGTGCCATGGGCGCACTGCGAATTGTAGATGGTGGGTTTTTGCTATTGGCTTCAATATCCGCTGTTTTCACACTGGAACCGGCTAAACTACTGGGGAAAAGCGCCATCAAATTCATAATATCATTCGGCATCTGTACCGAGACATTTAAACCAAGCTCACTGGCATGAGATGCAATGATAGGATAATCATGCGTCCAGCGTCCGGAGGATAATTGCTCTGCAACCGCTCGAGCCGCATTATCAGAGACTGTCCCTTGCAATAATTCGTAGGCTGCGCTTTGCAGTTGGCGTATTGCCATTTCTCCCACATCGGCCAAAATTAAAGTATAATCATCAGTTGCATCAAGATTTTTCTCCTGCTTAACACGCATCACGGATGCCGCTGGCAGCCCGCCAATTTGTGGGTCTATAGGACCGAGAACAGCATGTTGACTCAAAACAATTTCATCCGCTGCAAGGGCAATGAGTGTTCCCCCTGACATTGCATAATGGGGGACAAAGACTGTCGTCCGTCCAGGGTGCGCTTTAATCGCTCGGGCAATTTGCAAGGCGGGTAAGACCAACCCACCAGGTGTATGCAAAATAATTTCTAGAGGCATATTATCAGGCGTACGCCGAATAGCCTCTAAAATATCTTCAGCATCATTCAAATCAATATATTTCAAGACCGGTACACCAAGAAGCCCCATGGAATCTTGGCGATGTACCATTGCAATCACACGGGATTTTCTTTTGCGTTGAACTTGAGTAAACGCCCGCAAAAGAGCTTCATGTGCTTTCACCCGCCGCCTATTGGGTAAAATCATGAACAAAAAAATAAAAATTAGCGGAATTAAAAGGCTAGATAAAAATTCCATGAAACATACACCCCAATACTAACGACATGTCTTTAAGCCAGTGAGCCTATTCTAAACATCCAACTCATCGAGATTAGATCCACCATTTTTTCCTTTAATCGTGATATGGGCAACGGCAAACATAGAGACAGCCGTGATTTCGGAGATACTATCATTTTGACGATGTGTGGCTCTGGCTTTAACATGCCAATCTCCAGTTTTTACAACCCACAAAGATGTTTTCAATTTAAGGTCACTATTTTTTTGTGAAATATCATATCCTACAGCAGATGGTGTTTCAAAAATTTCCCCTGAGTCCGTACTAATTTCGACTACTGGCACAGGCAGTGTACCTATCGGATTAAAACGATCTCTGATGTGGCGCGCTGCCAAAATCGCATGATCTTCTTGCGAAAGATCAGGATAATAACTGGCATATAGCGTTATAAACGCACCAGTATTTGACTCATAGCTACAAGCAACATCAAGATCTTTTGCATCAAACTGATGTAGTCTTGTTAATGTTAGCGTATACCCAGTATCTTGCGTATCCATACTGGTTTGACAAACCAAACCACTATTTTGATGGAGAATCGCTCCATCAAGCTGCACCCATCCAGCGGGCAAATCGTTGGCAACACTGGTATAGTTGCGTGGCTCATATGAAAATTGATTAAGATGTTTTTGAAAACCACGTCCCTGATCATTTTTGTTGTTAGAACTATCTTCGTGAGCCACTGTTATCGCACGTACGGGTTCTTGTTTTGTTGACCCACTAGGTTTCTTAATTTGAGAAATATAATGCTCATCACCTGTAGAAATCGAAGTCATATTCTTGGCAAGATTAGCCCATTCAATTCGGCTTAATTGGCCAATGCCGCTATCTAGATCAAACTCTTGTCCACTGATGTAATACTTATTCGGGACGAAGACGCTATTCTCGCCTTGCTCGCTAAACACTTCATGCTCATAATCCAAATTATTGAACTTGGTGTCATCATAGGCATAATTATTGGAGGGCGTCGCACATCCCGTTAGCAAGGCCCCAGCCCCCAATGCCGCGGCCATGATCGGGTTTATTATGGTATTTTTCAACATCTTCCAAAACCTTCTAAATTTACAAGCTCTCTAATTTCAAAAGCACCTCCTGGATCGCATTTGATGTGGAGGTGCTTTAAATCGAGGTTCACAAAATGTTCGTTGGCTAACACTTAGCATCACCGCTCAAACAGTTCAGCAAACCTTACCAGAATATTAATATAATTTTGCGCAGTTTTCATGCTGATTGCCAGAGAGAAAGGCAATTTTATCCAATAAAAAGCTCGGAATAGGTACTTTCGAGCCCAAATGGTGCATTTTTGCCAAAATCTCATCAGGTTTCAGCGGATAAATTCGAAAACTCAACTCAGAATATAAAAACCGCAATCAATTTTTGGGTGCAAACTTACGATTAATCATGAGACCGAAGTTCGTTTTCTTCAAGATATTACCAAGAAAGTCTATGCTAGCTTAATTTTTCAGAGCAGCTTGCGTCGCATCGGCAAATATATCCAACCCTTCATCCAAAAGCGCATCGCTGATGGTTAAAGGCACAAGTGAGCGCAAACATTGTGCATGAGCACCAGCCGTCGTCATAATCAAACCTCTTTCGCGGCACCCCAATAAAATTGATCCCGCCAATTTTGCATTAGGCCGATTAGGGTCATCATCTTCGACGATCTCGACAGCTGTCATTCCTCCCACACGGCGTACATCTCCAAAGACACCTTTCGCAATGCCCGCTTGTAATTCACGCCAACGCGCCTCTTGCCTGGCACCGATCTCTTCCGCTCGTTGTAACAATCCTTCTTCTTCAAAAATATCCAATACGGCCAAAGCCGCCGCGCACGCCACCGGGTTACCCCCATACGTAGAGCCCATTCCACCAGGAGCAATCTTATCCATTAATTCGGTTTTGCCCGTGAGCGCCGAAAGAGGCAGCCCGGCCGCTACAGATTTGGCAATACAAATCATATCAGGCTCAACACCCGAATGCTCAAACGCAAACATTTTGCCAGAGCGCCCCATACCGGACTGAATCTCATCGGCAATAAGGATAATGCCGTTTTCATCACAAATTTTTCTCAAGCCTTGCAAAAATTCTTTTGGTGCGGGATTAAATCCTCCCTCCCCTTGTACCGGTTCAATAATCATTGCCGCTACTTCTTCGGCCGGAACTGCCGTTTTGAAGATATGATCGAGGCATGATAAGCAGCCTTGTGTTGACAGGCCACGATATTCATCCGGGTACGGCGCATGATAAACTGAAGGTACCAATGGACCAAAACCAACCTTATAGGGTTTCGCCTTTCCCGTAAGAGTTGCCGCCAACAATGTACGCCCATGGAACGCCCCTTCGAAAGCAATTGTCGCTGGGCGCCCTGTAATACGGCGAGCAAACTTAATCGAATTTTCTACCGCTTCTGCCCCAGAATTAAAAAGTGCAGTTTTCTTGGTCGTATCACCAGGGGCTAGATCATTAAGGCGTTCAGCCAACTCAACATAACTTTCATATTGCGCAATACCAAAGCATGTATGAATAAAATTATCAGCCTGCTTTTTAATCGCCTCCACAACTTTTGGATGAGCGTGCCCTACATTTAAGACCCCAATCCCGCCGATAAAATCAATATAGCGTTTTCCGTCAGCATCCCATAGCTCAGCCCCCTTGGCTTTCACGGCATAAATACCTGACTTGGAAGGCAAGCCAACGGGCAAAGCAGCATCCCGGCGTGCCTTTAAACTTTCATTCGATGAAAATTCATTTTGACCATGAGACGGTGAGGACATGAAGGGCTCCATAATTTGCAATTTGATTTTTTAATTAACACGGATCGAAAAAGAATACATCATCATCATCGCATAAAAAAACAGGCCGCAAGCGGCCTGCAATTTTAATACAAGGATTGACTTTTAGTTAGACGCCAAAAGCCGTAATGGATCTACTGAAGTGGTGTTTTTACGAATTTCAAAGTGTAATTGAGGTTCATTGACCGCACCGGTTTTGCCCACTTTGCCAATGATCTGACCTTTTTTGACTTTCTGGCCTTTTCGCACCAACATGACATCCACATGAGCATAGGCTGTGACATAGCCACCATCATGTTTAATCAGCATAAGATTGCCATAACCGTCCAGTTCAGAACCACGATAGACAACCTCACCTGGTGCTGCAGATCGAATAGTTGTGCCTTGAGGTGCTGAAATATTTATCCCTTCATTACGACGCCCCACATTACCCGTGCCAAAACTTGAAATGACTGATCCTTTTACCGGCCATGAGAACTGATTGGCTGGATTGACCGGGTTTGTTTTATTAAACGAGGCCTCTCTGGTTATAGAAGCAATATTTTTTTCCGTATTACCCCCGGCCTGAATAATCTTCCCGCGGGGTTGACCAGACTGGGCCTGATTGACTTGAGGATATGCCTGCAAGGGTTGTGTATTCACAGGCTGTGTATTCAATGGTCGTGCAGACGAATAGACTGGACTTGCTTTTGCCACTGTTCGAGCCTGATTGACCGGAACAGCAGGCAGCAGCAATTGTTGACCGACACTCAACGAATAAGGCGCGCCTAGTCTGTTAGCATTAGCAACTGATTGCACACTAATCCCATTGTTTCTGGATATGGAATATAAAGTATCTCCGGGCACAACTGTATACAACACATCACGAGCTATCACTTCACGTGAAATCCCTCTTGAGATGGCAGGAGCCGTAACCGATTGAGCTGGCGTATCATAAGATATCGTGCGAGATATATCATTTCTGTAAGGATCATTCACATAAATTGACTGTGATGAACCACTTGATATGGTCCGACTAACCGCGCCGGGAAGTCTCAATGTCTCCCCTACCGCCAGAGCATAAGGGGCTATCATATTATTGATTGCAATGATGTCATTGGGACGATGCCCTGTCCGCCGGGCTATCGCATAAACGGTATCGCCAGGTTGTACGGTAATAAATTCGTTGGCATTATTCGCTTCTATGGTTCGAACACTAGAAGAGGCATTGATGTTGACATTTGTCGGTTCAATATAAGTCGGTGATGGCGGCAATCCTCTGTATGCACGCGGTGCAGGAGATGACACACTCGTCGATTGGGACCGTGTATTGTCATAGCGGCTCAATTGAGTTGGCGCCTGATATTGCGGAAGCGCCGGTACTTGTGAAGTCTCAATCGTCGCCGGTTGTCGTAATGAGCCATTCGCCGATGGCGGTGCATTATATATGCGAACACCCTGTCTAGTCTCTACCGGGGCTGCATAGGCTTGGGATTGATAATTGGGCGCTTGCGCAACCCGGCTTCCTAATTGTGAACTCGGTTGCACTGCCCGCTCCGGTGTCCGCCTGATAGTCCCATCTACCGAGGGTTGCTCTAAATAAATTTCGGCTGGAGAATTATATATACGCCCTTGAGCGGGTTGAGTCCCATAAACAACGGGTGCCGAATTACTACTTGCCCCGCAGGCCGTTAACGCTAGCAAAGATCCAGATACTAATAGTGATCGAGAAACTTTCATGCTCTCTCTCCATTTAAATTCATTTATATAAAGCCCATTTTTTGAGATCATCCCCTCAAACTGGGCCCTCACATCGAGCTTGGTTTAACCAATTGCTTGGCAATAATTTAATGCCGTTATAATCATTAAAAAGGTCAACTGACCAACAAAGGATCAAGTTGAACCAAAATCCTAATGGTTTGACTCAAACAAAATTCAACCTTTAAGGTTAATAGATCGTTAACGCAGCTTCATAATCACGCAGATAACGTCCACATTTCGTGCCAAACCACAGCTGAACATGCGCAAAATTTTACGATATCGAAAATACCCGTGATCCGGGAAACAGGTCAAAACAATTCTTTTAGTTTTTCCGCTGTACCCTCATGGGTTAATGCCAGATGGACAGGCGTGATGGATATGCGATTATCATAAATCGCACGTAAATCTGTACCCTGAGGTGGGTTAGACAATCTGCCCGTAAAACCAAACCAATGATAGCGTTGTCCACGTAAATCTGTACGCTCTTCAGAGTATAGCGACATCACATCGCGCTCCCCTTGAGTGGTAATCTCGGTGGCCTGCACATCATCAGGGTTACAATCAGGGAAATTAATATTAATAATGACATCTTCCGGCCATCCTTGATCCAGAAGTTTGCGTATCAACCCCGGCGCAAAATGCTCTGCTGTTCCCCACTTTACTTTTCCTCTATCAAATCGGGATTGTGACAATGCGATAGAGGGTATTTTTAGAACCATCCCCTTAAGGGCCGCCGCAACTGTCCCAGAATAGGTCAAGTCCTCCGCAACATTCTGCCCATTATTAACACCAGACAAGACTAAATCCGGCTTGTGGTTTTTCATCAATTGGGTGACCCCAAGCATGACCGCATCTGAAGGGGTGCCATCCACTGCAAACCGTTTTTCGCCAAAACGATGAATGCGAATAGGTTGGTGCAATGTCAGCGCTCTCGAAACACCCGATTGCTCAACTAGCGGCGCAATTGTCCAAACATCATCGCTCAATGAATGAGCAATCCGCTCCAAAGCGGCCATGCCGGGCGCATGGATACCATCATCATTAGAACATAAAATACGCATACGATTCACCTGTTACTATTTATCCATCCCATACGCCAATGTGCAGATATGAGCAAATATTGGTTTTATGACTCCTGATTGATATTGCCAGAAAGCTTAGAATAGCGTTCTCGATAGTAAGTTTCCAAACTTTGCTGAAAGGTCCAGAATGGATTAGGGACACGCCCATGAAATTTTTCGACCAAGATATCAAGATGCGCATGCCAGCCTGCAAGTGCTCCAATGCGATCTTCTGCGTCTTTGATCCCCTCGTGGATGAGCGTTAAAAGGACCCCTTCTGGTTTAGCCTCAAGGTGGATAGTAACAATCCCTTCTTCATCATCTCTTGACGGCCAAGAGAACTTAAAAAGTGTGGGCGCAACAATATCAATAAGCGCCGCCTCATACGCCATGCCGTTTTCAATTTCCTTGTATTTTTCGGGCGTGACTTCATCGTGCGGGGTTAATCGCCGATTATCAAATTCCAGTGTAAAATGCTCTCCTACTCGAAGAGCTGAAGTTCCACTCGCAAGCCATTCACCGCGTTTGACTGGATCAACGATATAATTCCAAACTTGTTCAAGATCGCCGTTGAACACACGGGAAAAAGACATCGCGTTACTTTTAACAATCTCTCCATAGCCTTGCATATCAGGCCCCTCCAACGGAAACGACAATCAAATCTAAAATTGAGAACACACGACAATCGGCATAAACATATCCAGAATATTATTCCCCGGAAATTATCCGATTTTTTCCAAACCCCCCATATAATCTCGTAAAACGTCTGGGATTGTAACCGAACCGTCCGCGTTTTGGTAATTTTCTAGAACGGCAACCAGAGCACGGCCCACCGCGAGGCCTGATCCATTTAAAGTGTGTACACTTTCCGCCTGTTTTTCGCCGTCTCGTTTAAAACGCGCCTTCATACGTCGGGCTTGAAATGGACCACAATTGGAACACGAGGAAATCTCTCGATATTGCTGCTGACCTGGAAGCCAGACCTCAAGATCATAGGTTTTTCGAGCTGAAAAACCAATATCTCCTGCCGATAGGATCATCGTTCTAAAGGGCAACTCAAGTCGTTTTAAAACTTCTTCAGCACAATTGGTCATGCGCTCGTGCTCATCATCAGATTGCTCTGGCGATGTGATAGAAACAAGCTCGACCTTTAAAAACTGATGCACACGGATCATACCGCGTGTATCTCGCCCAGCAGATCCAGCCTCAGAGCGAAAGCACGGGGTTAGCGCCGTAAAACGAAGAGGCAATTCCTGCTGAGTCAAAATTTTCTCTCGTACAATATTCGTCAAAGCCGCTTCAGCAGTTGGAATCAACCAGAATTGCTCTTGTGTCTGCGCTGCATCCAATGTCTTTTTAATAGATTGGGTTAACCGTTCAGGGCCTTCTGGTGTGTTTTTATAAGTGTCGTGAATCCCCACTAAAGCCTGATCAAGCAATTCATCACGTTTGTTAACATCTGAGGCTGTAAAAAGATCCTCCGTAAACTTAGGTAATTGTCCGACCCCGTAAATCGCCTCGTCTCTAACCAATAATGGTGGACTAATTTCTTCATAGCCAAATTCCCGCGTGTGCAGATCAATCATAAAACTGCCAAGCGCACGCTCGAGCTTGGCAATTTCACCGCGCAACATGACAAAACGCGAGCCTGACATAGCCGCAGCAGTTTCAAAATCGATACCGCCCAAGGCTTCACCAATATCAAAATGCTGTTTCGCATTCTCAATTTTCGGCACGCTTCCCCAGTTACGGATTTCAACATTATCTGCCTCCGTGAGCCCTTCAGGAACATCATCAGCTGGTGCATTTGGCAGCCCCGATAACAAATTTACGATTTGATCTCGCAGGGCTTTTTCTTCAGCCTCGAGCTCAGGGAGAGATTTTTTAATGGCCTCAACTTCAGCACGCAGGCGATTAAATTCCGCATCATCGCCTTGGGCTTTTGCAGCCCCTATGGCCTTAGACGCCGAATTTCGCAATGCCTGAGCATCATTCATTTTGATGGTCAGCGCCCTCGCCTTTTCATCCAGCGCCAACACTGCCGCTGATTGAGCCTTAACACCGCGGCGCGCAAGCCCCGCATCGAATGCACCGGGGTTTTCCCGAATTTCTTTTAGATCAAACATGGAGGTGTGTTTAGGCTGTTCCTCGGTTATGGTCCAGATAATTTCATCATGATTTTACAATCAACGTGAATTACAAAATCATGGCTGAGACGGCGAACAGGCAGGTAAGCTCTAAGCTCAATTTACTAAAAAACTCAAGACACAGCCCTTTTCTGCAATGAGTTATTGGCGACAGAACCCAAAAACCTATCGAGGCACAGCGATTAATTTACCGTTAGGCTTGGTCGTGCGTACATAAATCTCTGCGATTAAGAGATTGGGAACCCAACATATCCAAGTCGCCAATAAATACCAATTCTCGCTCGTAAAACCAAACAGAGGGTCAATTAAGAACATCGGTCTGATGGTAACAACAGCCAAAGTCAGCGCAAAAGATCGGATCATCCATCGCCGATGTGAGACGATATTTTTAACGCGAGCCGTTTTGTACGCCAACCATGTGGTCACAAACCATCCCAAGCCCAAAAAACCAAAGCCGGCTTTGGCAACAGGACCGTGAGTATTCGCCAGTGCCAATAAAACACCAAGTAGCGCACTAATCCAGATACATACACAATAAGCCGTCCCCATCCAGCGATGCCATTTCAAACTTGCATTTCTCAGCCACTTCGAAAATGCAAACATACCAATAAAAAGTGGCGGGATTGCTGTGACTACATGAGCGATTAAAATCGCCCAGTTTAATTTTATGTGCGCGGGAAAAATGGGTGAACCAACGGGTTTGTCGATCAATCTCGGCCAGGCAAAATAAAACAAATAGAAAAGCGTAAATCCGATCATTGTGCACAAAAATATCATCGCATAGATTTGTGCCCGCTCCCAGATCAACGCACCAATCGATAAATGGTGACCGCCCCGTTGCTTTGCATGTTTTTGATTAACACTCTTGTTTGCCTTTTTAGACAAACTCAGACTCTTCTGACGATTGAGTACAGGGGATGAAGTGCCGATAGGGTTCATTTTGAAACAGAATTTAAGCGAAAACTGATAAAATTTATCAAAACATTCTGCGTTCAATGTAGCGCCAAATGGTATCCGGGGGATTAAGATTAGGCGGCATTTTCCTCTTCAAGGTCGCTGTTTCGACTCGCTTGAACTTTCTTTTCTGCAATCCCTACAGAAATAATAGAGACCTCATATAAGCCAATGATTGTCATCGCCAATACAACCTGACTAAAGGGGTCGGGCGGGGTTAAAAACGCCGCGATCGCAAAAATCCCGACAATCGCGATTTTTCGAAACTTCTTTAACGTACCCGCTGTCAACAAACCCGCTCGGGCAATCAAGGTCAGCAATACGGGTAATTGAAAGGCGAACCCAAAAGCCAACATCAATGTGGTGACAAGCGAGAGATAATCCCCAACATCGGTCAACAACTCATAATTGACCGGCGCATTTGTCCCTGCATCGGCCTCAAATCCCACCGCAAAACGCATCACGAACGGGATCATGACATAATAAACAAGAGCAGCACCCGCACCAAACAAGACAGGCATAGCGATGACAAAGGGAAACAAGGCGTTGCGTTCTCGTTTGTAGAGACCCGGCGCTACAAATTTATACAATTGATAAGCGAGAATAGGAAAACTTACAAAGATTGCACCGTAAAGAGAAACCCTTACTTGTGCAAAAAACTTACCCAAGGGTTTAAAATAGATCGACTCATCAGGGGCTACAGCACTAAATGGCAAGACCAGATAATTCAGCAAATGTTCCGAGACGATAAAACATCCGATAAATGCAATCACGATCGCACCGACACACACGATCAAGCGGCTTCGCAGTTCGGTGAGGTGATCGATTAAGGGTGCTGATGAAGCAGACAGATCATCATCAATATCAATATTATCAATTAATTCATCTTGTGTTTTTGGGCGTGCGGTTACGCTCTCTTTCACAGCATTATCACGACTATCTTGGCTCTGATCATTCATCATACAACTCAAAGACGGCCCTTATCGGCCAAGTGATCAGTATTATCGTCATCCATCAAGGTATCTTCTGTTGTTTTCTCCCCGGCCTTGATCGTTTTTTCAATTTCGTCTTTGACAGGTTTAACCGCTGTATCAATCTCGTTCTTGACTTCATCAGCCATCTTATCAAAGCGCAGATCTTCTATTTCGTTACGTAATTCTTCCATCTCGGCTTCTCTCGCCATTTCATCAAACGCTGACGTGAACTCACCCGCCATCGCCCGTGCACGCGCAATGAAGCGACCGCAACTGCGCATCAACTTTGGTAAGTCCTTCGGACCGACAACAATTAATGCAACAATCGCGACCACTAAAAGCTCAACAAATCCAAATTGAGGTAAAAGGCTCATCTGATCATATCAATTCTCAATAGAGCGACACATATAACGAAACATATAGCGAAACGGGCAAGCGTGATAAACCGGTTTTCATACAGGACAAAAATTGAGACAAATAAACGCGACCATAAAGGATCTAAATCACTGCCTGCAAAACATCCTGCTAAAATCCAAGAGGCAAAATCTCAAGAGGTAAAATCTGTGGCTATCGCCTGAAAAACAGCTTTGCTGAAACGTCTTTACTCTTGATCGGCTTTGCCGGCTTTTGCTTCTTCTGTTTGCGGCGGTGTCACATCCACAGCTTCGTCAGCACGCTCTTCTAGGGATTTATCTTTATCATCATCCTTTAACCCTGATCGAAATGCTTTCAAGCCTTTTGCCATATCCCCCATGACAGAAGAAATCCGGCCGCCACCGCCAAAGAGTAATAACGCTAATACCAGAACAATCGCAATTTGCAATGGACTTATTCCCATAAGCTGCATTCCTTATTAAAAAACCATCTAAAGACGCTCATTAGCTCTATCATAGCCCTATAGCGACATGATCTCAATGCGAAACCATTGAAACAACATTATAAATCTGTGAAGTCGGGCGCTCACTATTACGCGGCTCCCTGCCCCCTTCGGCCTTCAAGATTTGCGTGCCAATATAAAAAATCAGCTACTTGAAAAACATCACCCAACATCGGCGCTTTCATGATCTACGTCATCATCTGTGCCATGAGCATCATCGCTGCCTTCTTCATCAAGGAAATCCTGTGCAAATTCAGTAGCGCCCTCCTCGTCATCACCCTCACCTTCGTCAGCATCTGTGGGACTTGGCACCTGAAAATCAGGGGGCAAACGCGCTTCTAATAAACCGGCAGCCTTGAGATCCGCCATCCCTGGCAAATCGCCCAAACTTTCCAAAGTAAAATGCTCTAAAAATTCCTGTGTCGTTCCATAGAGCACCGGTCGACCAGGTACGTCTTTTCTCCGCCCGCGTAATCTCACCCAGCCAATTTCCATCAATTGATCCAAGGAGCCCCGCGATACCGCCACACCGCGAACATCTTCAATATCAGCGCGTGTACATGGTTGATGATAGGCGATAATCGCCAATGTTTCGAGGGCAGCCCGTGATAACTTACGTTGTTCCACGCGCTCTTTTTGCAAAACATGGGCAACGTCAGCAGCCGTAACAAACCGCCACTTTTTTGATATTTTTGAAAGGGTTATACCCCTATTCTCATATTGAGCTTTCAATATCTCCATAATGGCAGGAATATCAGCTCCGTAAGGCAATCTGTCTGCAATAGACTTTTCGTCTAAAGGTTCAACCGCAGCAAAAAGAAGGGCTTCGGCCATACGGGCATGGTCTGCCATTTGATTGGCCGCCCAAACAGGGTTTTCACTATCGTCTTCCTGTTTTGCATTTTCCTGTTCTGAGTTTAACCGATCTTCACCTGCGCCTGTCTCACGCTCAGCCGCTTCTTCGTCAACTTCAAGGCTTGCGCTCGCATCCTCCAGATCTGATTTGGCATCATCACTCGATACCTCTTCAACTTTATCAGTTTCAGTTGCATCACTCATTTGGGGGGGCTCTTCCGCTTCCATCTCGTCTCGCAATGCTTCCTGAACCCCATGGGCGTCCAAATCTTCAAAATTACGGGGATCTTCTTCAATCATCGTCATCAAACCACTCTCTGCGTCTGTTCGCTTATATGTTCTTGTGTGGCACTGCCTTCCGAACCCCCAACGACTGGTATGGTTCCAACAGGAGTATCATTGGGAGTTTCAGGAGAACTCAAATTCCGGTTCTGCTTTTCAGTTGCGGGATTGGCTAATGAGCTCACATTGGGGCCGCCTTCATTTCGCCCCCCCTCACTATTTTCCTCTTCCTGATCGCGATTGCGCACATAGATCGGCTCAAAATGGCCCAATTGGCGCAAATCCATCCGCCCTTCCTTGGCGAACTCCAAAGCAGCATGAAACGCACTGGCTACGACTGAACGTTCTGGCGCATCAATATCTTGTAACGGCGATAGGGAACGCAGCTCTGCCCATTCAGGGATCATCCCCAAAACGCGCGCTAACCGTGCTCTCGCATCTTCAAGAGTGAAAACTTTTGGTTTCTCAACCACATAATGACGATCAACCGTTTTAACCCGCTGCGCTGTATAGGCTTTTAACAAATCAAGCAGATCCGCTTGCCATTCTGGCGTGCGTGTTACTCTGACCCCTTCAGGAGCGCCTCTGGAAAACACATCCAATCCTACGCGTGGCCGCTTAAAGAGGTTTTCCGTCGCCAGACGCATAGCCTCCAACCTTTGCAACTGAAACGCAAGACGTGCCGCCATTTCATCGGCCGTAGGCTCCCCCTTCCCGTCATCAATGCGCGGTAGCAACATCTTTGATTTGAGATATGCCAGCCAAGATGCCATCACCAAATAATCGGCAGCTAATTCAAGATTATGTTGCCGGGCAACCTCAATGAAACCGAGATATTGCTCAACGAGCGCCATCATAGAAATTTTTCGGATATCAACCTTTTGATTGCGTGCCAGTTCAAGCAAAACATCAAGTGGCCCCTCATAACCGTCTATATTCACCACCAGGGACTGAGTCAGATCATCGGCGCAATCAGGGTCAGTTCGAACCGGTTGATCGAAATCATCACCCTCCACGTCTGGCTCAACGTCAGAGTCTACACTTTTGGTAGCACCATCCTCCTGATCAGCGCCCTCTACACTTTGCGTATTATCCAAAGCCCCGGCTGATTCCGATTGATCACCGACTTCTTCACTCTCAGTGCCATCAACTGCGGAGTCTTCTGTAATTTTTTGTTCATCACTCATGGCCCCACACTAGGCGCGATTCTACGTGCTCGCCACGAGAAATAATGCAGTTGGGGATAGTTTTCAGCGATAAATCGGTCGATCCAGCAAGGATTCAACTCATTGGGCTCAAGCCAAGCAAATTACCCCTGATTTTCAGCAGAAAGCTTGTCATTGATTCGTTTCAACTCATCCTTGAGATCGCGCGCCGGAGAGGCATATAGAAACCCAAAAGAAACAGCTCCCTCTTTGCTCTCCACAGCATGATGCAACCGATGAGCTTGGATAATACGTTTTAGATAAGCGCTTCTTCTGGGGAGAGTAACCTTGATACGTTGGTGCACAATAATATCGTGGAAAACAAAATATATAAATCCATAAAGGGCAATCCCGAGCCCGATATACAATAAAGGCTCTGCGTAGCGCAGCCCGACAAAAATCATCACAATAGAGGGTATACTGAAGACTACAGCAAAGAGATCATTCTTCTCAAAAGTATTGTCGTGGGGTTCATGATGAGATTTATGCCATGACCACATCATACCATGCATAATATATTTATGACCATAATAAGCGACACCTTCCATCATAATGGTAGCCGAAATAACCAATAAAATATTAACTGCAATCGACATTCTTAACTCTGGAATAGTCCTTTTTAAGGTTGGCCGTTCTTGGCATCAACTGGTTCTAGCCTGCTGCACCATTTTACGCACCGCCGGTAACGCCCACCAAGGAACACCAGGATGATCGTGATGCTCTTGATGATACCCAAAATGATAACATGTTATAAGGGATAAAATGACAGGAAAATCAAGACTGCGGGTATTCGCCTCATGCTGATGTCCACCAGGGGGCGTTTTATGCGGCAGATAAACACCAAATGTAAAAAGCTGCAATGCGGACAACCATGCAGGCACCGCAAAAAAAACAAGCAACTGTAATAATGATCCTGAGATCAGATAAGCAATAAACACATGTATGTGCATCAATGCGAAATTACGCCATGAATAATACCGAACTACAAATGAACCGATCCAGAAAAAAAACCGTTCGTCCCCGTTCATCGCGTAATCAGGATCTTCTGACGTAACGGGCGCGCGGTGATGGGCGTGGTGGTGATCGCGCATTTTAGCCCATAAAAATCCGCCATACATAAAAATTGCGCAGGCACCAATAAAATTATTTAATCGATGACGCCCCGGTGCAAGCGAGCCATGAATCGCATCATGGGCAATAATGAACAAACCAACGTTTAAAAAACTTTGAAACAGCAGATGTAATGGCAACTGCCATGACAAAATAGCGGCGAATTTCAGCGTATAAAACAAATGCCCACACCAGCTCACCATCACCAGTAACGCCAGGAAAATTCCCCGCGTTTGGTAAGAAGCATGCGCATAAAGAGGCATATGTTGTTCTTGGTTATGATCAGCGATCTTTGACATATGCCTCTATTATTATCGGAATTTAATCGATTAAAGCGCTCTCATCTGGCATGCCGACGATATGAAAACCTGCATCCACATGATGGGTCTCACCTGTGCAGGAGGCCCCAAGATCAGATAACAAATACAATGCCGCGCCAGCGACACCGCTTGGCTCTGTATCATCGCGTAGAGGAGAAGACTTTTTATTGAATGAGAACATGTGGCGCCCGGATGAAATCCCAGCGGCGGCCAAGGTTTTGATTGGCCCAGCTGAGATTGCATTCACACGAATATTGGCGGGCCCCAAATCACGCGCAATATAACGCGTCGAAGCTTCTAGAGCAGCCTTTGCAACCCCCATCACATTATAGTTTGGAATTGTCCGCTCACTACCTAAATAAGTTAAGGTAATCATTGACCCTCCATCAGGCATCAACTTCGCCGCACGGTTGGCAGAGTCCACAAAAGAAAATGCTGATACATCCATCGTATCTTTAAAAATATCACGGGTCGTATTTTCGACAAAAGCCCCCTCAAGGGCACTTTTGTCAGTAAAAGCAATCGCGTGAACAAGAAAATCCATTGTCCCCCATTCTTTTTGAATGGTTGCAAATGTATCATCCATAGATTGATCGGAGGTCACATCGCAAGGTACGATTATCTTCGCCCCCAGGCTTTCTGCAAGAGGGCGCACTCGCCGCTCCATTGCGTCATTGACATAAGTAAAAGCAAGTTCGGCGCCCATCGCGTGAAGTTGCTGAGCAATAAACCAAGCGATAGAATTTTTATTCGCAACGCCCATGATCAGGCCACGCTTGCCCTTCATTAAAGATCCTTCAAATGGAAAGGATTGATCAGCCATAATCTTTATGCTCCTGAATTGTAGGTTACAAATCCACTAAGCCCTAAGCGCCCGTTTGTTGAATAACCAGCATTACCAAAATAAAATAAGCCAACCAAATTAAGGCGTAAACACCGTATTTTGTCATAGCTGGCAGTTTGCGAGTAGACTTCAAAATGAGTGTAAACCACCACAAACCGGCAGTGGCAATTAAAACAGCAACAAAAATTTCATCTATCTGAAAATCCATATAGGATCAAACCCGCCCAACAACAAGACATCCATTGGTTCCCCCAAAACCAAAACTATTGGACATGAAGCTATCAACTTTCGCATTATCGATACGCTCGCGAATAATTGGAAGATCAGCAAATTCTGGATCAATCTCTTCAATATGAGCTGACGCCGTTAAAAACTCATGTTGCATCATAATGAGAGAATAGATTGTTTCTTGAGCGCCGGTTGCCCCCAAAGAATGCCCCGTGAGAGATTTTGTCGAAGAAAATGGGGGTATCTTATCGCCAAAAACTTCGCGAATAGCATTGGTTTCTTTCGTGTCACCCACCGGCGTTGAAGTCCCATGCGTATTAATATAATCAACGTGACCGTCGGTTGTTTTTAAAGCCTCGTTCATGCACCGTACAGCCCCCTCCCCTGATGGTGCGACCATATCATGCCCGTCAGAATTGGCGGCATAACCTGTGATTTCTCCATAGATGGTAGCGCCACGTTTTTTCGCGTGCTCATACTCTTCCAGCACAACGACGCCGGCACCACCAGAAATCACAAAACCATCCCTGTTAACATCATAGGCTCTGGACGCGGTCGCAGGCGTATCATTATATTTTGTCGACATCGCCCCCATTGCATCAAACATATTAGAAAGCGTCCAGTCGATTTCTTCCCCGCCGCCGGCAAGAATAATATCTTGTTTGCCCCATTGAATCTGCTCGGCTGCTGCACCAATACAATGAATAGATGTCGCGCATGCTGATGAAATAGAATAATTAACCCCAAGTATTTTTAATGGTACCGCCAATGTTGCAGAATTGGTTGACGACATCGCACGCGGAACTTGGGTCGGACCTATTTTTTTTGTACTTTTAAATTCACGCGTTTTATCGGCTGCGGCTATGATAGCCTTCGTACAAGGACCACCCGAGCCCATTACGATACCTGTGCGAGGATGAGAGACAAGGTTTTCCTCTAATCCAGAGTCTTTAATCGCTTCCAGCGCGGCAATATAGTTCCAAGCGGCCCCTTCTCCCATGAAACGCCTGGTTTTACGATCCAGCGCTTCTTCCACATCAAGAATTGGCGGCGCATGGACCTGACAGCGAAACCCAAGGTCAGAATAAGTTTCCGATTTTTGAATACCCGACCGCCCCTCAATCAAAGACTGTTTTACTTCTTCGACATTATTGCCAATAGATGAGACGACCCCCATACCCGTGATAACGACTCGGCGCATAATATCCCACTCCTGATTGTATATATTTTATGTTGTTAAAAAGCGTTTTCAGATTGTCTTTGGACACTCATGAGAGGCCAGCAATTTATATTCCCGCATCCAATTGCTCGCGAGAAAACAAACCAACACGTAGATCTTTCGCTTCATAGATTTTCTTATCATCCGCGTACATAGCACCATCTCCGATGCCCAAAATCAGAGGTCGTTTCATCATACGTTTGATGTTGATTTCGTAACGAACAAGTTTCGTCTTCGGCGTAACCATACCACCGAACTTTATCTCTTTCGCCCCCAAAGCACGGCCATGTCCGGGTGTACCGGTCCATGTAAGAAAGAAACCGATCATTTGCCATAGAGCATCAAGCCCCAGACATCCCGGCATCACTGGATCCCCCGGGAAGTGGCAATCAAAAAACCAAATGTCGGGGTGAATATCCAACTCAGCGATAATATGGCCCTTATTATATTCACCACTATCAGCGGTTATTGATTCAATGCGATCAAACATTAACATAGGCGGGACGGGTAATTGAGCCGTTCCAGGACCTCGCAGCCCATGATATCCACATTGGAGGAGTTCTTCTCTCGTATAGCTATTTTTTTCTGTCATAATGTCGGATGATCTCATTTGTTAAGTTTTAAGGCGCGCAAAGCCATCTCAGCCCTAAAAAACTATTGCCGGTATAATATGGCAAATCAATGGGTAAAATGTATCCCCCTAGGTAGTCATACCCACATGTGGGGTCAATATAACTTACCAGAATTTATCCCAGATAACTTACCAGAATTTATCCCAGAATTTGGGAGATGCATCCAACTTCGGTTATCAATTTCCACGAATTGCCGCAATGAGCTAAAGCCCCGAAAAACCCCAAATGTCTGATTTAGAAATCCACCCTGCAATGCTACCAGTTTTCACCAAGCAGGACTGATTTTCGCACTTGCGAACAGAGACCAAGACCCCTTCCTCAACCTTGGCTCTGATCCTGGCATCAATCTCTAATCCGGCGCGAATAGCACTATCATTCTCGATGATGATGGCCGTATGTTTGCCTGAAATCAAAGTTGCATGCACCCAACATTGGTCCCCATCATAATCTTCAATTTTACGCCAGTGATCGAGGGTCTCGGCGACGACACGAACCGGTAAACCTTTACGCAAAAAGGTAAGTTTCACCGGGTGCGTCAAAGTCGGACCGATACGACAGTTCGTTTTATTGGATTTAAGAGATACAAATCTGGGAACCTGAAAACCAGAAGGCGTGTCGGTTCGGACCGATTGCGCTGAAGACGCGGAAACAAAAATCAATACAGTGGTCGTGAATAAACCCAAAACTGCCGTCCATGAGCGCAATTTTGCTAGTGTGAGCACTGCAGTTATACTTTTTGTCATATATTTTCGATCCCCGCACAAACGCTAACCACAATGAGTAGAAAAGCTGGCATTCTTGCGCCATTATGAATAAGCATTAAAGAATGGGCGTTAACGCAAAGTTAACCCTAATTAAAAATGCGCTGACACTATACTATTGCTTTTTTCGTCGAGTAAGAGACTGTAATGGCGAGTGACGCCCAGAAAGGAAATACAGTGATGTCAAATACGGGTACCACCAAAGATATCACGGTCGGTATCACGCGCAAATTTCCGGAACGGACTCAAGAGCGGCTGAGAACACTCTTTGAAACCATTGAAAATAAAAAAGAAACTCCTCTTGCACCCGAAGATCTTATTGAGATGGCGCAAAACGTTGATGTGCTCGCCTCTACCCTCGGAGATCAACTTGACCGTAACTTCTTTGAAAATGCAGGCAATCGACTGAAATTAATTGCTAATTTCGGGGCTGGCGTAGATCATATTGATATTGACGAAGCGTACAGGCGCGGCATTCAGGTAACCCATACGCCTTCTGTACTTGCTGAAGATGCCGCAGACTTGGCCATGGCACTGATTCTCGCGGTTCCGAGGCGATTAGTCGAAGGGGTTCGTGCACTGGATCGCGGTGAATTCAGTGGCTGGTCACCAACATGGATGCTGGGGAGCAGAGTTCGCGGCAAGAAGCTTGGTATTATCGGGCTTGGGAGAGTTGGTCAGGCCATTGCTCGGCGTGCCTCGGCATTTGGTATTGAAATTAACTACCACAACCGCTCACCGATCAACTCACATATGGAGCAAGAGCTTGGCGCCACCTATTGGGAAAGCCTCGATCAGATGCTCAATCGGGTTGATATCATCTCTGTCAATTGCCCTCACACCCCGGCGACATATCACCTCTTATCGCGGCGGCGTTTAAAACTTTTAAATCAGCACGCTTATATTGTGAATGTTTCACGCAGCGAAATTATCGACGAAGAAGCCATGACAGAGATGATTGCGAATGGTGAATTAGCCGGCGCTGGCCTTGACGTTTTTCAAGGTGAGGCCATGCCCAATGAAGTTTTAATGAAAGCTCCAAACGTTTTACTCCTTCCCCATATGGCCTCCGCAACCGTCGAGAGCCGCCTTGATATGGGTGAGCGTATGATCATTTCGATCAAGATGTGGGCAGATGGTCATCGCCCTTCAAACCGCATTATCCCCGGTATGAGTTAAGCTCTATCGTCGAAATTGACTATGCCGAATCAATCAAGTATCGGCTGCAATAAATCCCAGCGATTGCCGTATAAATCTTCAAAGACAACGACTGAACCATATTCCTCATGGCGTGGCTCTTCAAGAAACACGACCCCGCCTTGTTTCATTGTCTGGTAATCTTGATCAAAATTGTCTGTGTGGAGGAAAAACATCACTCGATCAGCACCCTGGCGACCAATGCAGGCAATTTGCTTTGGGCTTGTAGGCTTGGCGAGTACCAGCCCGCTCCCGTCCTCCCCGCCTGCCGGATGAATTATTACAAATCTTTTGCCGGCCCCCAAGTCGGTATCTGAAGTCACTTTAAACCCTAAGAGATTGGTAAAATAAACAATCGCCTCATCATAATCTCTCACCAAAAGAGAGAGCGCTCCGATTTTTCTTTTTCCCATCTTCTATCCTTGCGTGATCTTATGTGATCCTTCGTGCATGTCGCCAAAACGGAGATCGTAAATAACACAGCCCACAGTTAGAGCAACTCAATAAAGTGACGGAAATTTGGATTTTCTTTCAAGAATCATCCTCTTAAGGGGCTCTCCTTACAAAATGGTAACCTTGAATTGAACGGAATGTTAGTTTCTGTGTTTGATCTGTGTCTGGAAATAAATAAGTCTATGTTGTATCTGTGATAACATTCTTACGAAGAAATAGTTCATCAACAGATTAGCCTGCATTAAGGTCAGTTAGCCATGAATGGCAGCATTAAAAGGATTATGACGACCGCGCTTAATAGCCAATTCGCTATTGAAGGGGCCGTCTTGCGCGTATTCATGAGTATTGTAGCCACGGTTGTCGCTATAACAAGTTTGATCACCACTTCGGTGGCTGATGATCTCCCCATTGCCAATCCGTTTTTGCGATACTCAAACCCGCATGAGGCGGTTCTTGCTGTCCAAACAAAATTTAATATCGAGAATGGTATGGTTCATGTCTCGGTATACGAAAATGCTGACCAATTCTTGAAAACACCAAAGGCACGTCTCGAAGCCACATTAGACGATACCGGCCTTGCACTATTTTCCCTGGCAGAATTGAACCCACAGGATTATTCTTTCGTCGTCTATCTTGATGAAAATATCGATGGCCGCTTGAATAGAAATTTGATTGGAAAACCCAATGAGCCTTTTATCTTCTCAAACGGCATTAGACCAAACCTGCGCAAACCTACTTTCGATGAAACTAAAGTCAGCGTATTTCCAGGTGCTGTTATCGTCATGACGATCGAGAAATAATTTTTTCCAAAACCGTGAAGCGCCAGCTGTCTACTAAGAGCTTCTACCCCCTCTATTATGCCAAAAAATAACGGTTCATGATTGACTGCATGCTCGTATCAGCGCAGCGTATCTTATATATTATACCAGTAACCACCGTCAGTTCCCACTGGCCCTGTACTTTCTTAGAGGATTTATGACACGCCAACGTTTTTGTAAAATTGTCGCCACAGTTGGCCCCGCTAGCTGGTCGCCCCATATGCTTGAAATGCTTCATAAAGCAGGGGTGGATGTTTTTAGGTTGAATATGAGCCATGGTGACCATGCAAAAACGGCTGAGGTCATGCAATCTTTAAGGGAGATTGAGGCTAAATCTGGTCACCCCATATGTGTTTTTGCTGACTTACAGGGACCCAAAATCCGTACTGGCGTGCTTAAAGATGATGGTATTAAACTAGAATACGGTGAATCTTATAAATTGACTTTGGCAAAAGAGTCCGGCGACCCACTGACGATTCCTATACCTCATGAAGAATTATTAAGTGTACTGAGTACAGGCGATATTCTAAAGCTTGATGATGGTAAGTTACAAATTACGGTTACAGAACGTTCAGGCGATAACATCACTGCCAGAGCCGATACACCGGGCTTACTGACCAATCGAAAAGGGATTAATGTCCCGGGCCGCGAACTTCCTATCTCAGCTCTGACAGAAAAAGACCGCGCAGACCTCACTCACGCACTTAAAATCGGGGTGGATTATATCGCCCTGTCTTTTGTTCAACGCCCTGAAGATGTTGCGGAAGCACGAAAGCTGATCGGTGATAAGATCGGGATTATTTCAAAAATCGAGAAACCCTCTGCAGTCGACTCTATCGATGAAATTATAAATTTGTCGGATGCCATAATGGTTGCAAGGGGAGATTTGGGGGTAGAGTGCGCCGCAGAGGATGTTCCTTTAATCCAGCGCAAAATTATTCGCCAATGTCGCAAAGTCGGGACCCCCGTTATTGTGGCAACGCATATGCTTGAATCAATGGTGGAATCAATCGCCCCGACCAGAGCCGAGGCTTCTGATGTCTCCAATGCCGTTTATCAAGGCGCTGATGCAGTTATGCTATCTGCTGAAACTGCTGTCGGGCGTCACCCGACTTCAGCGGTGGCGATTATGGATCGTATTATTAAAGCGACAGAAAAAGATGAGAACAGCGCTGGTTACAAAGTGCTGCATGATGTTGATGATGATTACAATACCGCCGATGCAATCACCCTATCAGCTAGACGTATCGCGCAAGTGCTCGATTGCTGTATGGCCATTGCTTATACAAAAACCGGTTCGACTGCGAAAAGATTATCACGCGATCGCCCCAATTGTATGGTGGTCGGGGCTACACCAGATCATGATGTCGCCCGCCAGCTCGCGCTTTATTGGGGATTAGTACCTGCCGTCACGCAAGACATTCAGGACTTTAATGAAATGATCGGTAAAGCAGATCAATTGGCGCTTGCCAGTGGCGGAGAAGTCGGTCAGCGCATGATTATAGTTGCCGGCTATCCCTTTGGTCGCCCAGGCAAAACAAACACCTTAAAGATTGCCCGTATTGGCGCCATCGCAGATTAGTAAACATTCGACTTATTGGAGATAATCTTATGACGATCACCACCAAGGCCATTGAATATGAACATGACGGTATCACTTTTGAAGCGATATTGGCGAGCAATAGTACGCAAAATACGCCCAGGCCTGTTGTCCTCGTTGCTCATACTTGGGCTGGACGCAGTGACTTTGAGGTCGATATTGCGAAAAAATTAGCTGGGCTCGGTTATGCAGGGTTTGCAATCGATCTGTATGGGAAGGGAATTCTTGGCAGCAATAACGAAGAAAATGAAAAACTTCTCACGCCGTTCATGCAAGACCGGGCAATGCTACAATCGCGTATGCAAAAATCTCTCGAAGTGGCTCTGGCCTGCCCGGAAACCGATGTGGCCAAGAGCGCGGCAATCGGGTATTGCTTTGGTGGATTGAGCGTTCTGGATCTCGCTCGCACGGGTACAGCACTCAATGGCGTTGTCAGTTTTCATGGCCTTTTTAATCCTCCGGGCAATTGCGAAGATAAAAAAATATCAGCTAAAATTTTGGCTCTTCATGGCTGGGATGATCCTATGGCCAAACCGGAAGATGTTGTTGCGCTAGGCGCTGAATTAACCAAGGCCGGCGCTGATTGGCAGCTTCATGCTTATGGCAACACAATGCACGCTTTCACGCACCCGGATGCTAACAATCCTGATTTTGGTACTCAATATGATCAAGTTGCTGACCAAAGATCATGGAATGCCTGCACAGAATTTCTCGCAGAGATTTTGAGATAAATCATTACCAATCAATTGGTTTTTTATTTTTTTGTTTGAGCCAATGATTCGTTTTTGAAAAATGTTTGCAGCCTAAAAACCCTCTATAGGCAGAGAGTGGTGACGGATGTACACTTTCCAAGACCAGATGTTTGTCTTCATTGATCAAGATTTTCTTTTTCGCGGCGTGTTGACCCCACAATAGAAAAACGGCGCCATCATTAACCTGACTTATGTGTTCAATGACACTATCGGTAAATTGATGCCAGCCAATTTTACTGTGTGAACCTGCAGATCCAGCCCGCACACTCAGTGCACTATTGAGCAAAAACACCCCTTGTTCGGCCCACCCTGTTAAATCTCCATGGGTTGGCATTTGCTTGCCTATATCGTCTTTAATTTCAGCAAAAATATTTTTTAAACTTGGCGGAATTCTTATTCCCTCAGGGACGGAAAACGAAAGGCCCATGGCTTGACCTTCTCCATGATAAGGATCTTGGCCCAAAATTACGACCTTTACCTCGCTTGCTTCCATAAATTGGAAGACTCTTAATCGTACCTTTTCACTTGGATATACCGTGATGCCTGCTGCATGATCTTGCTCCAGATGCTTCATTATTGATGCAAAATAGTCTTGGCGTGATTGCAGCTCTAAAAAAGCACGCCAGTCCCTTGGCAAATTTTCAACATCACCCAAATTCGCCATTACGTTCCCTCACGAGCAAAAAAAGCCGTTCTGCCCTTATTACAAAAATTATGCATCGCCCATGGTGATGACGAGCTTTCCGGTAGCAACTCTATCTTGCAGCATCGTTAAAGCATCGGCTGCTTTTTCGAGAGGAAATGTTTTTGTAATTCTAGGTTTTATTTTATCATCTTTATACATAGCAAACAGGTCCGCCATGTTAGATTGATGGCCAGCAGGATCGCGCATGGCAAAAGCCCCCCAAAAGACCCCCATGATCTGACAATTTTTTAATAATGTCAGGTTGAGAGGGATCGCAGGAATACCTGCGGGAAAGCCGATCACGAGATAACGGCCTTCCCAAGCCATTGCACGCACCGCAGGCTCAGCATAATTGCCGCCAACGGCGTCATAGATTACATCGACCCCTTGCCCACCACTCATCAATTTCAATTCATTCGAAAATGCTTTTTGTGCGGATCGATCCAGCTCACCAATTGGATAAACCAGCGCCTCGTCAGCGCCTAATTCTTTAGCAAAATCAGCCTTTGCTTGCGATGATACCCCCGCAATCACTTTTGCGCCCATCGCTTTACCCAATTCAATGCTTGCAGTCCCCACACCGCCCGCAGCACCAAGAATGAAGAGCGACTCACCACTTTGCATCTGGGCCCGATTCTTCAGCGCATAGTATGAGGTTGCATATGTCATCATAAAAGCAGCCGCATCATCAAATGGCATTTCGTCGGGAATTTTTGCGGCAACATGAGCGCCTATCACCACATACGTGGAAAAGCCCCCATGACCAGTTAATGCAAGCACGCGGTCTCCCTCCTTCAGGTGAGTAACTCCCTCTCCTACGGCTTCAACAGTTCCCGCAATCTCACCGCCCGGCGCGAAGGGGCGCTCTGGTTTAAACTGATAGAGATCACGAATAATCAATGTGTCAGGAAAGTTCACACCAGCAGCAGCCACCTTAACCCGAACTTCCCCTTTGCCAGGATTAGTGATGGCGAGCTCATCCAACTTTAAAGTTTCTGGACCACCGACTTCATGACTTCTAAGGGCCTTTATCATAACCTCTATTCTCCTGTTAGGGCATTTTACCAGCAAATGGGTACCGGTTAGCCTGCAAAAAATGCGAAAAAAAACAACTTAGAGAAACTTTGCGATTTTGATCGATCCGAAGTTGCTCTGAATTCTTTTTTTAAAACTGCGTTCGTCCTGCTCATTATCACGATTAACGTTTCTCTCAAATCAATCGTGTCAGCCTTTGAATATAAAATGATGTGCCTACAAGAAAGTCAGCGATATCCATATTTCCATGTCGCGGCGACTATGCAGCGAAAAATTTTTGATTCCATCCAGAATCGCCCTCTCAATAAAGAAAAAAACAAATTTTTGCCCATTCCAGCAATAATATCGCGCGTTTGCGAATAAATCGGCACATTATCGCCACGACCAGCCCATTTTTAGGCCACTGTCCACGAGGATAGTGGAGGCAGTAAAATGATCGACACATCAAACTGAAATTATAAGCGGAGTGAGAAAATGGCTGGATCAATCGCAAACCAAACCGGGCAAGGTTTCTACGGGTATGAATTTAACGAATCGGGCCCAGCAAGAGAGGGCTTTGTCAGTGGAACCATTGGGTTCGTCAAGGATAGCATCCAAGGCATGTGTTCGGGAGCAATGACATTTGTCGGGATTTTAACCACAATAGGTGCCGACATTTCAGCCCTTCCCTCCTTACCCCTTGAAAGCTTCGTCAAAAGCGGATTGGAGATGATGCAATTAGGCGAATTTTCCATGTCAAATTATGCCGGCCCCACCATGATTGCTATTGGTGCTGGCTTATTCTTCACTGCAAGGCGTGGTATGGCGAGAACCTTAGGGTTGATCGGTGTGATTTTGTACATCACCGCTTATGCAGCCGGTATAGACTTGTCACCTTATGTTTCGGAACTTCAAAAAATACTCGGCCCTCTCTTACAACAGGCCGAAGGTATTGCCATTGCATTCAGCTCATTCATCACAACTTAAATCTGTTTGTATTTTTTGTTTTCCCGCATGTCTTTTGCAAAACCTATAAGTTCGCACAATAATCAATATTTAAAGCGCCTCTTTGGCGCCATTTGATACGGCAGTGCTTTAAGTTTTTCTTTTTTCGCATTTATTGCAGTTCAACCGGTTCCCAATTGAATACAAAATACTTTAGAATAAAGCCCGAGATCATTGGATCATTTCTTTATATCATCAAGAGTTTATTGAAACTGAGTAAAGTCGGAAAAAGGGTTATCATTCCCAAGGCCTGGGTCCCCGGTATAGACCGAAGCATCTTCTAAGAGCGGTGTCCGATCATTACCTTCTAAAATCGCTAATGTTTCAGACATCATATCCGCTACAGAGCCCAAAGCGCGACCGGTATTTACAAACTGACGTTTCACACTATTGATATCGTTTAAAGCAACCGGTTCACCAAGAGTATTGAGCGCTTTTAATGTATCGATAAAAACAGTTCTATTGGTTCGCAAATCCAAAATCGCAGTCTCAATAACTTTAATATCTTCTGTCGTCAGGGATAAAGAGCGGCTACTCTCGCGCGCGATCAAAACCAATTCTTGTGCAACTGATAGTTGTTGATTAGCATCTCGCAATGCAATTACCGCGCGGCTGTTTGCATTGAAGTTTGCCCTATTATATTCATCTAAATTCGCAGCCTTACTCGTCAACTTGATGAGATAACGATCCACACTACTCATTTGTGGGGAAGCATCCACACCGCTCAGGACACGCTTCGTCACATTCAACTTTGCGGCGAGTGGCCAAGGCGGATTAGCGATCTCATTAGCCAATACACGCATTTTTAGCTGTTGAGGATTTGCTATAACGCTATTCTCATTGGCAAGCTCAATTATTTGCTGTCCCCCTAAAGTTATACACCCAGAGAGTGAACCTGCTCCCAGCATCACAAAGATAAAAGATGATAAGACCCGTTTTAACACCCTACCCAACGAGAAATTTATCGAACGATTACAAGTACTCACTAAAACATACCCTTAAAGTTTCAGCAGATCTCATCCCCAAGCCGCTGATGGATTCCCTCTTGTCCCCACTTCATATCACGAATAGTTTGTCCCTGTGCTCTATAATAGTTATATGATAACGTATATTAAAAGGTAATCAAGCAAATGAATCAATCCAGTAAACTATTCCCTCCGATTGATCCGTTTGACTCCGGGTTTCTATCTGTATCATCACTCCATAAAATCTACTATGAGCGCTCTGGCAATCCCGATGGTAAACCCGTCATTGTTTGCCATGGCGGTCCTGGCGGTGGTTCTACGCCCTCAATGAGGCGATATTTTGACCCTGAACGCTATCACATCACCATTTTCGACCAACGCGGTTGTGGTCGCTCCACACCAAATGCGTGTCTGGAAGAAAATACAACGTGGGATCTTGTCGCTGATATGGAAGCGCTGCGAGAGAAATTTTCAATCGAGAAATGGCAAGTTTTTGGCGGATCCTGGGGTTCGACCCTAGCTCTGGCTTATGGGCAAACCCACCCTGAACGCGTCAGTGAGTTTGTTTTGAGGGGTATATTCACATTGCGCCGAGAGGAACTGTTATGGTTTTACCAAGATGGTGCGCATTGGTTTCTCCCTGAAGCTTGGGACGACTATATCAGTGTCATTCCCGAAGCCGAACGCGATGATCTAATCGGCGCTTATTATCGACGCTTAACGGGTGATAATGACGCTGAAAAACTCAAAGCCGCTCAAGGCTGGTCTCGATGGGAAGGCGGCGCTATATCTCTTTTGCCCGCCCCTGAGCGGGTAGAGAATTTTGCCAGCGAAAAGTTTGCCATCGCATTTGCACGCATCGAAAGCCATTACTTTGTTAATGGTGGTTTCTTTGAGCGTGATGACCAGATTATCGCAAATATTGACCGTGTACGGCACATTCCGTCAACAATCGTCCAAGGACGTTATGACATCATTACCCCGATCAAAACTGCATGGGATTTGTATAAAGCTTGGCCAGAGGCGCAATTTAAATTGATCCTCGATGCGGGCCACGCTGTTAGTGAGCCAGGCATTACAGATGCATTGATCAAAACAACCAATCATTACGCTACATCATAGAAGTCTTATGATTTCTATGATGATTTTGTTGCTAGCCACTTGCCCGGTCTAAAGACTTCCCAAATCAAGTGGCTACCGGTTGATTGCCCGCAAATACGACAAAGTAATATCTTAAAGCACCTCTTTGCCTCCATTTTATGCGGAGGTGCTTTAGCATTTATCGTTTGTTAATATCGCACAAACTTATTGCAAGAAGAATGGCGCAATGATGACACTATATACAATCACAACCCCAATACCGACCGGACAGACCCAACGGATTAGGAAGCGCCAACGCTGATACCAAGCCTCTGTTTTAAAGCCTAGCTCTTCGCGTGACGTCGCTTGTGAGACAATCCACCCGGCAAAAATAGCTGTAATAAAGCCCGCAATCGGGAGAATAAGGTCCGTTGTCTTACTGAGGAAATCAAGCAAGGTCATTCCTTCAAACAAGGGAAAATTTCCAAGTGGTTGCCAAGTATTCCAGAAAATATCACGGGGGCTCCCATCTGCAAATGTTGTTGGAACCTGGCTCAGAGCATTCCCGATACCAATGATGAAAATCACAATTCCGATTGCTAGAGCGGCCAAGAAACGATTATTTCCCTTACTTTGCTCATCAACCCATTTTGTCGACGACTCTAAAAGAGCGATAGAAGATGTTATCGCGGCAAAGAACGCCAATAGAAAGAAGACTAATCCAAACACGGCGCCAAAAGGCATCGACTGAAAAGCAATTGGCAAAGTCAGGAACATAAGCCCTGGCCCTCCCGCAGGATCTTGGCCTGCCGCGAACACGATTGGGAAAATAGCAAGTCCAGCAATGATCCCTACGGCCGTATCCGCAACCCCAATTACGCGTGTTGATCCTGGTATATCCGTTGATTTGCTCATGTAAGCGCCATAGGTTGACATCAATGCTGAGCCCAACCCGATTGAGAAAAAAGCTTGGCCGAGGGCTGCATTGATCACTGATCCGTTTTTAACACCGACCAGCAAATCATCTGCTCTCACGCCCAAGAGAAAATCGACCCCTTGCCCAATATTTCCCTCTATTAGTGCAAATACAAACAACACCATCAACATCACGAAGAAAGCCGGCATTAAAATCGTAACCGTCTTTTCAATCCCGCCTTCAAGCCCCCTTGCGACAATACCGACAGTAATAATCATGAAGACCGCATGAAGAATGATGACGCGTGTCGGATCAGATAAAAGAGCTGTAAACCGGGCGCTGACTTGTTCGGGCGTATCGCTCGCAAATGCACCGCTCGAGATCGCACCAAACCCATCTTTCGCGATACGGCTCACGAGATCCGCGCCAATATCAATGGAATAGGCGAGCACCCAGCCCGCGATTACTGAATAAAATGTTAAGATTACAAATGATCCAAACATCCCAATCCATGATTGCGCTGCCCAGAGCGATGATCGCCCTTCTGATTTTGCGATCGTGACCACGCTCCCAACCGCAGATTTGCCCCCCCTTCGTCCAATAAAGAGTTCAGCCGCCAATACAGGGAACCCGATCAGCAAGACGCAAATTATGTAAAACAAAACAAATGCGCCGCCTCCATTTTCCCCCGCGGTAAAAGGAAACCGCCATAAATTCCCTAGCCCAACGGCCGAACCGATAGCGGCAAGAATAAAGGCTGCCCGTGAGGACCAGTTAACGGTGGATGCTTCTTGTGTTTGCATGGCATTTTTTCCCTTTTCATCCTGATTATATGAGAAACAACTTTCTTCATAAATTTAGACGATTTTTAACATTCGTGCCCGATAGTACAGTCTCATAAGGTGCGTTGCTACATTTTTTACGCATCAAAATGAAGATGATTTAGATTTACAGGGTTTTCCGGCTTGGGGGGTCGAGCCAAATTGAGAATCCCTTACAATTGGAGCAAGACGTGGGACACCTAAATACCAAACAAATTGACGGCTTAATTAGCGCCGCGGGTATTGATAACACTAAAGAGATACTGGAGGCGTTTTGGCGCTCTACAGAAAACCTGATCAATCAATTGCAATCACAAATTGCAATAGGAGACACCACTTCTGCGCGCCAATCAGCTCATGCCATCAAAGGATCTGCAGCCAATGTTGGCGCGCTCGTTTTGCAAAATGTAGCCGCTGAAATTGAAAATTCATGTCATGATGGTGACGATGACTTACTATCATCACTTGATTTGCTTTATGTCAATTTTGATGAAACGCGCCGCGAATTCGAAAAGCATTTAACAAAATATCAATAAGGCCTGTTCAACTAAATCTGGGGGCTAAACCAGTGGAGGAATCCACTGGTTTTTTTTGTCTTTTAGACAAGTGACAATGAATAGATCTGCCAGTTTCACGAAACAGGGCGCAACACCCGTCAATCATTTTACCATCTCAATTTTGCGATTTGCAAATCCTGATAGATGATTAAAGATCCAACAAGAGGCGTTGGGGATCTTCAAGGTTTTCTTTCACCCGCACAAGAAAAGTCACGGCACCTTTGCCATCGACAATACGATGATCATAGGACAACGCCAGATACATCATTGGCCGAACAACAACTTCGCCATTTCGCACAACGGGGCGATCCTCAATCCGGTGCATGCCGAGTATGCCGGATTGGGGGAGATTCAAGATTGGGGTAGAAAGCAAAGACCCATAAATACCGCCATTGGAAATGGTAAAGGTTCCCCCCTGCATCTCCGCCATAGTCAGCTCGCCATTGCGGGCTTTTTTTCCGTAATGAGCAATCGACAATTCAACATCAGCCAAAGACATTTCATCCGCATCACGCAAAACAGGAACCACAAGCCCCCGATCAGAGCCAACAGCGACACCAACATCATAATGATTTTTGTAGATAATATCTGTACCATCTATTTCTGCATTCACATCGGGTACTTCTTTCAATGCGTGAACGCAGGCTTTTACAAAAAAGGACATAAAGCCGAGTTTGATACCATGCTTTTTTGCAAACAGATCTTTATATTGTTTCCGCGTTTCCATAATCGCGGTCATATCCACATCATTAAATGTGGTCAGCATTGCTGCCGTATCCTGACTTTCTTTTAATCTTCTCGCAATCGTTTGACGCAAACGGGTCATACGCACCCGTTCTTCTCTGGCACCGGGCGCTTTAGCAATAGCGGGGGAAAGCGTTACATTGTCAGAAGATTGCGCCGCAAGTGCATCCCCTTTCGTAATGCGCCCGCCTTTACCAGTTCCCGTGATGGCATTCGCGTCAAGATTATTTTCCGCAATAATCCGTCGCGGCGCTGGTGACAAACCGGCATTCGAAGCCATATTGTTTTGCCCTGAAGGCGTTGTAGCCGTAGATGCGTCTGTTGTATCTCCCGTCGCACCAGCCTCAATCACTGCAAGCAATGTTCCCACTTCAACCACATCGCCTTCACCGACATTAATTTCTCGGATAACGCCGGCACTAGGCGCAGAAACGTCCATCGCGGCTTTATCTGTCTCAAGGCTAAACAAAGCTTCATCGAGGGCGACTTGATCGCCGACTTTTTTCATGACTTCACCAATTTCGGCTTCCGTCACACTCTCGCCAGCTTGAGGAACGAGCACATCAATCATCTTCCCACTCGACGTTTTAGCAGGTACGGGTTGCGCCGCAGGAGCAGGTTTTGCCGCTACGCTCTTCTTATCAGGCTTCACCCCAGCACCGCCGGCTTCCAAAATCCCCAGCAATGCATCCACTTCAACATTATCACCTTCGTTTGCGCTAATGCTGGAAAGCACGCCATTACTCGGCGCAGGAACTTCGACCGAAACCTTATCTGTCTCCAGCTCAACCAATGGCTCGTCAGCCGTAACTTGATCCCCCTCATTTTTCAACCATTTTGCAATCGTTGCTTCGGTTACGGACTCGCCCAATGTTGGTACACGGATCTCGGTTGCCATAATTTTCTCCTGCTCGCAAATCGAGCCAATTTAAATCGTTTTCACTTGTTATTGCCCAATCGTCAGGGCATCATTCAAAAATTCATCAAGTTCGCGTTTATGACGGCTCATCAAACCCGTTGCCGGAGAGGCCGATGCAGGGCGCCCCACATAGATTGGGCGACGATGTTTCGCTTTAATCTGACCTAATGACCACTCAATACTGGGTTCGATAAAGCTCCATGCCCCCATATTCTTTGGCTCTTCTTGACACCAAACCATTTGGGCGTTTTTAAATCGCTTCAATTCTTTGTTCATTGATTGCGCTGGATACGGATAGAATTGTTCCAATCGAAGCAAATACACATCATTGATATTTCGCTTTTCCCGTTCCTCTAGAAGATCATAATACACTTTACCAGAACATATGATGACCCGTTTAATTTTACTATCGGCCACCAGTTTAACAGTTGAACCAGGTTGATATTCAGCATCATCCCATAAAATCCTGTGAAATGACGATCCCGGCCCCATTTCTTCGAGGGTAGAAACACATTTCTTATGCCTCAATAGTGATTTTGGCGTCATAATAACCAGCGGCTTACGAAAATCCCTACGCATTTGGCGTCTTAATATATGATAATAATTTGCTGGTGTTGTACAATTCGCCACCTGCATATTATCTTGAGCACAAAGCTGGAGAAAGCGCTCCAATCTAGCCGATGAATGCTCAGGCCCCTGCCCCTCATAACCATGAGGCAGTAACAACACCAACCCAGACATGCGCAACCATTTACGTTCACCTGTGGAGATAAACTGGTCAATAATCACCTGTGCTCCGTTGGCAAAATCACCAAACTGTCCCTCCCATAAAACCAATGCTTTTGGGTTAGCCAGAGAATATCCATATTCAAACCCCATAACAGCAAATTCAGAAAGGTTTGAGTCATGCACCTCAAATGTAGCCGAGACGTCGCTTAGGTTAGAAAGGGGCGTATATGTTTTCTCCGTCTCCTGATCAATAAACACAGAATGGCGCTGGGAAAATGTACCGCGACGAGAATCTTGGCCGGAAAGACGAATGTCAAACCCTTCATGCAACAAAGACCCATAAGCCAGAGCTTCAGCCGTTGCCCAATCAATACCAGTACCACTGGATATCATTTTCTCTTTTTGTTTTAAGACCCGTTTTAAGGTTTTATGCACATTAAAATCATCAGGATACTGAGTCAATTGTTTCCCGATTTCTTTTAAAAGTCCCAAATCAGATGCGGTTTCACCGCGACGATCATCGTCGACAGGCGGCACGAAACCAGACCATTGTCCATCCAGCCAGTCAGCCTTATTGGGCTTGAAACTTGAACCGGCTTCAAATTCATTTGTCAAAAACTCGCGAAATTCGTCCCGTTCATTATTTTCCCAGGTTTCATCAATCACGCCCTGCTCTTTTAGCCGAGCAGAATAGATTTCCCGTGTTGTACGTTGCGCACGAATTTTATTATACATCAACGGCTGAGTAAAACTCGGCTCATCCCCTTCATTGTGACCAAAGCGACGATAGCAAAACATATCGATGACAACATCATTACCAAATTGCCGACGATATTCAGTAGCAATCTTCGCGGCATAAACAACCGCTTCAGGATCATCGCCATTCACATGAAGAATCGGGGCTTCAATCATTTTCGCCACATCTGACGGATAAGGCGATGAACGAGAAAAGCTTGGGCTCGTGGTAAACCCAATTTGATTATTGACAATAAAATGTATCGTTCCACCCGCTTGGTACCCGCGAAGGCCGGAAAAGCCTAATCCCTCAGCCACGACACCTTGTCCGGCAAATGCAGCGTCTCCATGCAACAACAAAGGCAAGACTTGATGGCGTTTGTTACTGGGGTCATCAGACGCACGTTTAATGCGATCTTGTTTAGAACGAGCCTTACCAATAACGACGGGATTGACGGCTTCAAGATGAGAGGGATTCGCCGTGAGGGATAGATGGACATTATTGTCGTCAAATATCCGGTCTGATGATGCTCCAAGGTGGTACTTCACATCCCCAGATCCACCAATATCATCCGGGGTCACAGACCCACCCTGAAATTCATGAAAAATATGATGATAGGGTTTACCCATTACGGCCGCTAAAACATTCAAGCGTCCCCGATGAGGCATACCAATCACGATTTCACGTACGCCGAGCGCCCCGCCTCGTTTGATAATTTGCTCCAACGCGGGCACCATTGCCTCGCCACCATCAAGACCGAAACGTTTGGTACCCGTATATTTCGTATTCAGGAAATTCTCAAAACCTTCTGCCTCGATCAATTTTTTCATGATCGCTTTCTGGCCCTCAGTGGTGAAACTAATATCTTTGTTTGGTCCCTCAATCCGCTGTTGTATCCAGGCTTTTTGCTCCGGATCTGTGATATGCATAAATTCAACGGCAAAGGTGCCACAATATGTTCGGGTCAAGATACCCACTATTTCCCGAAGGGTTGCCGTCTCCAGCCCTAAGACATTGTCAATAAAAATCGGCCGGTCAAAATCATCGGGCCCAAATCCATAAGTCGCTGGATCCAATTCGGGATGAATTTCAGATTTTTGCAATCCAAGAGGGTCCAGATCTGCAATCAGGTGACCTCTAATTCGAAATGCTCGAATCAACATCAACGCTCTAAGACTGTCCTTGGTCGCATCTTGCACATCTGCAGCAGCGATAACGCTCCCTTGATCTGCGTTACCACGCTTAGAAATTTTGTCGTTTAGGGTAGGCTCCAATGCAGCCCAATCGCCATCAAGGAGCGCTGTATCCTCATTGTTGGGTTTTGGGGGCCAATCTTGTCTTTGCCAACTCGGCCCATCAGAGAGTGTGCGGGCTTCTTGCGCGTCTGCATCTTTTTGATATTCGGCCTCTAAACCACCAAAATAGGTCCGCCACTCTTGCGGCACGGTTTCAGGATTACTGAGATAATCTGCGTAGAGTGCATCAAGCCAAGCTGAATTTACACCGCTCAACAAACTGCGATCAAGCCCAGATGAAGAAGACGGTGAAGACGGTTTCGAAGGACTATTATCAGCCATAATCTGGTTTTCCTGCCTCGTCCCATGTGGCCCATGGGTTTGAGGCTTAAAAGAACGAGGCTTATCGCTTACCGATAAGCTTTGCCATTCAAATATTACACACTTATATGGTTAATATGTGTTTACTTATTCAAAACTTCAAGCAGTGTTCGCCCCATAGATGCTGGCGTTGGGCAGACTGCAATACCTGCAGATTTCATGGCTTCAATTTTTGCCTTAGCCGTATCGTCGCCGCCTGAAACAATCGCTCCTGCATGGCCCATTCGTCGCCCCGGAGGTGCGGTCACACCCGCAATAAATCCGACAGTCGGTTTCTTGATTTTGCTTTCAGCTAAAAATCTTGCCGCGTCCGCTTCAGCCGCCCCCCCAATCTCACCAATCATGATGATGGAATGGGTATCGTCATCTGCCAAAAATAACTCCAGCACATCAATAAAATCTGTCCCTTTCACCGGATCGCCGCCAATCCCAACACATGTGGATTGGCCAAGACCTGCCATCGTGGTTTGGTGAACGGCCTCATAGGTCAATGTGCCTGAACGAGAAATAATACCAACATGACCGTCGCGGTGGATATGCCGTGGCATGATCCCAATTTTACACTCATCAGGAGTGATGACACCCGGACAATTAGGCCCTACCAGACGAGACGCAGACCCCACGAGAGCGCGCTTAACTTTGACCATATCCTGCACAGGAATGCCTTCGGTAATACAGACAATCAATGGGATTTCCGCCTCTATCGCCTCAAGAATAGAGTCAGCCGCAAATGGTGGCGGCACATAAATCACCGACGCATCAGCCCCATGGGCTTCCTTGACCTCGACCACTGTATCAAAAACAGGTAATTCTGCTCCCTTGGCATCACCGCCGCCAATCCATGTCTGACCGCCTTTGCCGGGCGTAACTCCTCCGACCATTTTAGTGCCATAGGCGATGGCCTGTTCTGTATGAAAGGTACCCTGGCTCCCTGTTAGGCCCTGGCATATGACTTTAGTGTTTTTGTCGATAAGAATTGACATGAATTGCTCCGGTCGATGAAAATTTGTAAAAGGTCATAGACCCGTCCCCCCCTCACCGCAATATAACAATTGCATACGAGAGCACGATACACGCATTTTTTACAAGAAAACTCCAACTGGCAGATAACTTGACCCCATATGAAGGAGCACAACTGTCTCATCCGGTAATGTAAAGCATTTTGCGTGTCTGTGGGAACTGGTTGAACTGCAATAAATGCAAAAAAACAAAAGCTTTAACAGGCTGCTGAAAAAGTCTCCAGATTTAGGGCAAATCGTGATTCACTG